>CAYRQC010000349.1:0-6177 GCA_964426265.1 uncultured Phycisphaerales bacterium
TGAACTGCGAGAAGACGAGCGCCTTGTGCGATTCGCCCACCTCATCGAGCATCGCGAGCAGGGTCTCGAGCTTGGCCGACTCGTCCTCTGCCCGCGCCTGGTCGATGAGGCCCGGATGGCACGCCGCCTGCCGCAAACGCAAGAGCGCCTCGAGCACGTGGATCTTGCTCTTCGCCAACCCCACACTCTCGACCTTCGCGAGCACCTTGCTCCGGTAGTGATCGCGCAGCTCAACGTAGAGCTGGCGCTGCGTCGGGGGCAGCTCGCACATCACCGTCTTCTCGATCCGGGGCGGGAGCTCCTTCGCAACGTTCTCTTTCGTTCGTCGCAGGATGAACGGCCGGACCACCCGCTGGAGCAGGCCGACGTCGGCATCCTCCTGCTTGCGGGTCGCGGCGAGCGACCGGAAAGCGGGGAGCGTGCCGAGCATGCCCGGGTTCAGGAACTCGAAGATCGACCAGAGATCTCCCAAGTGGTTCTCGACCGGCGTCCCGGTCATCGCCAGGCGG
This sequence comes from uncultured Phycisphaerales bacterium, assembly GCA_964426265.1. Lineage (GTDB taxonomy): Bacteria > Planctomycetota > B15-G4 > B15-G4 > SIAN01 > SIAN01. The sequence goes on from CAYRQC010000349.1 coordinate 510, forward strand.
CGATCGGTCTGTAGCAAGCGCGCCGCCTTCGCTCCCTGCGAGTCGGGGTTCTTGATCACCTGCGCCTCGTCGAGAACCACGCCGGCGAAACGTTGCTTGCAGAGATGATCGATGTCGCGCCGCAGCGTGCCATACGTGGTGAGGATCAGGTCCGCGTCGCCGATCGTCTCGCGGAGGATCGTGCGATCGAGGCCGGTGTACTCGACGACGCGCAGGTCGGGAGTGAAGCGGGCCGACTCGCGACCCCAGTTGAAGACGAGCGACTTGGGGGCCACGACCAACCACGGAGGCTTCTCACCGTGCTCGCGCAGGCGACGGATGTGCGCCAGCATCTGGACCGTCTTGCCGAGGCCCATGTCGTCGGCGAGGCAGCCGCCAAAGCCGAACTGGTCGAGGAAATCGAGCCAACCCAGCCCCTCGCGCTGATAGTCGCGCAGCACACCGTGGAACCCCGCGGGCTCCAGGATCGGGCGCACTCCCTCGAAGGCGCGCAACTTGCGGCGCGCCTCGGCAATCTGCTCGTCACAGCTCGCCTCCGGCATCTGCGACAGCAGCACGTCGACCAAGCCGATCTGCGAGCGGGAGAAGCGGACGCCGTCGCGGTTCCGTTTCCCGAGCTGCAACAGCGATTGGTGCTTCGCGAGCCACTCTTCGGGCAGCATTCCGAGCGACCCGTCGCCGAGCTTCACGAACCGTTCACCTTCCCGGAGCGCTCGCAACAGCTCCGGCAGCTCCGCGGCGTGACCATCGAAATCGAACGACGCCTCGACGTCGAACCAGTCGATGCCCGACGTGACCGCGAGGTTGAACTTGCCGGGCCGGCGGTAGAGGGCCTTGTCGCCCATCACCACCCAGCCTTCCCCGAGCAAGGTCGTCGCAACCTCCGGCACTCGCGACGCGAGCAGGCTCCGCTCGTGCAGCGGGTAGCGCGCCTCCTTGCAACCAAGTGCCGCGAGTCGCTGCACGTGCCGCTGCTCGGCTTCGCGATCGCGCCGCACGAGCAGCGCGCCCTCCTTGGTCATCACGTACATGCCCGGATCGTCCGGCTCGACGCAAAGCTCGCGGTCGGGCTCGCCGTAGCGTTCGAGGAGCTGGACCACGACGGTGCGACGATCGTCGGGATTCGCCGTCAGCTCCAGGCGTGGACGGGGCGCTGCGTCGGCGACGCACTGGATTCCACAGTCCGGAGGAAGCACCAACGGCGGATGATGGCGCCGGGCCACGACCGACTTCAGGAACGGCCCGAGCTCCTCGCGTCGTACGGTCGTGCGCGGATTCGCCTTCGCCGCAGTCAGCCAGGACATGCAGTGGTGCAGTCGGGCCGGTTCGATCACTCCGTCATGGATGCAGAAGTCGGGGTTGCGCGAGAAGATGAACTCGGCCTTCGACGGCGACAGACGCTCGCCGCCCCGCTGCAGCTCCAAGGCAACCTCGAGCTCGCCGGAGGAGCGCGGCGGCCGTGCTTCCTGCCCATCCCGTGGCGTGATCTCCGCCACGAACTCCCAGGGCGGCCCTGGGCGCCATTCGAGCGGAGTGGTGACGTTGCCACTGGCATCGGTCGCGAAGAGCCGTCCAGTCGCAGCCATCCTCGGCAGCAGATCCGACAGGAGCTCGAGGTGGGGCACGACGCTCTCGACGTCGCGCTGGTTGGAGCCGGAGTAGAAGTAGTTTCGCTCGGCGACTCCCGCGCCGAGCAGCGCCTGACAGATGGCGCGATCTTCGGTACTCGTCATCGCGGCGACGATCGCCGGCGTGAGCTTGAGCCGCTTGGGTGTGCTCTGGCCTCCCTTGCCGTTCGGCTTGCGGTGATAGAGGCGCACCACCGCGGTGTTGGAATCAAACGCAAGATGAAACGCCAAGGCGTAGAGAGGTTCGATGGCGGCGGCCTCGGCGACCGGCTCCTGCTGATGGGGATCCTGGATCTGCCTCAGGAGTTGCACCCACGCCGGCAGCGGCGGCGGCTTCGGCTTCGCCGCAGCCTGGCGTCGGATCAGGCTGCTGCGCGAATCGTGGCGCGGAGCAACAAATCCCCGGCTCCTCGAGCGGCCTCCGGCGAAGGGATCATCGATCCCTTCCTTGTCGGCTCCGAGGAACAACGAGTCGTCCATCAGTGGACTATCGTCGAGGAGGTCGACCACGACGTTGCGTGGATGCCCTGCGACCCTCTCCGGGCTCTGCCGCTCCCCCGCCACGAGCGCCGCCCAGATGTGTTGGCACAGCACACCCTCATCGCAACAGGGTGGGCAAGTGCAGTCGGCGAAGAGGTGCCAGACCTCCCTCCGGCGCTCGATCTCAATGATCACGGTGCATTGCCGCGAGCCCGAGACGTAGGCGGTGATGAGATCCGACCGCACTGCCAGGATCTCGACCGCACCCCGTGCCAGGTACTTCTCACCTTCGCGGCGCGAAGCGTCATCGAAATACTCGGAAGCGGCCAAGCTCAGCACGGAGAAGCTCCGACCATTACTTGCGGAGGTTCACGGACCCACCGTGTGTCTGAGCTTCGGACAGGAACCGCGTAGATGCAAGGATGGTGGCGCGCATGACTTGGCGCGGCGCTTGGTTGCGCGACACGCGCATGGCGCGTAGAGAAGACCACGACGAATGTAGCTTGGCTTGGTTGCGCGCGACGAGCGCGTGCAGAGAGATCGCTTGGAACAAGGCGCGGAAAAGTCGGGGACAAATCGATGAGCGACCCATCGTTGAACGACCTGGAGTCCGGGTGGCAGAGCAAGGGTGGGACGCTCAGCGACAAGACCGCGTGCAAGGAGTTCGGCCTGACGCGACGCGAGCTGATCCAGGCGATCCAGGCTGGAAAGCTCCAGTACCGTGACGGCTCCATCTACGGGAATCCCTATCTGCGCTTCCTTCGACGAGAAGTGGAAGCGCTGGTCCGGGTGAAACACGGGGACCACTACCTCGAGGATCGACAGTCGATGACCGAGCTGGCGCGCATCAACCGCGAGCTGAGGCGGCTCCAGACCCAGATCACCGTGTTGGAAAAACAGAAGGCAAAGCTGCTCGCGACGCTCTGAGCGGCGGTGGCGAAACGGGCCGCACCACCGGCAGGCGATCCGCGGTCCGCGAGTCGCGGCTCGCTCACGACCCGGTCGGCTGGGCCGGCGGCGGCAGCTCGAAGAGGTCGTCGGTCAGCTCGACGTCGACCTCCACTTGATCGAGCTGGATCAGCATGCGACCGAGCTGCGGTGCCGCGAACTCGCGATGGAAGGGGAGCTTGACGCCTTGCACGTCGCGGAAGTCGGAGAGGAGGGCGACCGGCACGCTGGAGGGCAACCCGGGAAACGCAGTCGGCCCTTCGACGGCGAGGAGCCGGAAGTCGTTCACCCCCGCGTAGTAAACGAGCCCATTGGTTCCGTTCGGCTTCACGCGAACCTGGTAGCAGAGCTGCGGCAGCGGCGCTCCGAGCTCGGTCGCGCGCACGACCTTGGTGAGCTCGACCTCATCGGCGGCCGCGAGCCAGTCCCCCGCCTCGAGGATCGGGTTGGCGAAGCGGAGAAGAGCTAGACCCTCGGCCGGCAACACTGGCGTCGACCCGACGTTGGCCCGCAACGCCCCGTGGTCACCGGAGACGATCAACGTCGACTTGCCGAACGGTGTGGCGTCGAAGTCGATGCGCAGTTGGTCGCTGCCGCGGGCGGCGATCACATAGCTGCCACGGATCCCCGACTGCGGCACCTGCAGCGATCCGCTCGCGCGCACCGTGTGCCAACCAGCCGCTGACTCCGATCCCACCTGCTCCGACCGCTTCGCCAGGAACTCGTCGAGCGACAGGTTGGGAGGGGTCGACGTGTCCCGGACCACGGCCGGCGTCATCCTGCGAACCTGCTGCCCTTGAACGAGCTTGATCGAAGAGAGGCCGCCATCCACGGCGCGATCGAACGTCACCCAGGAGTCGGGCTCTTCGCGCAGGAACCAGCGGCCGTCGTCTCCGGCCCAGAGCAGCGTGTAGAGGGTCGTGCTCCACTGGCCGAGCCGCGGTGGCAACACCAGCGTCAGATGATCGCTGGCACGCGTGAGCACGTTCGTCACCGACTGCCAACCGAGATCCTCGACGTAGGAGCCGAGCCACTTCGCCGTGTCGGCCTCGGCTAGCACCTTCCCCTCGACGACCGCCCGCCGCGCCTTCCACGGCCCGAGCAGTGCATCGAACACGAAGGGCAGGATGCCGGCCTGCAGCTGCGACGCACTCGTGTTGGTCAGCAGCACCAGTCCCACATGCTGATCGGGAAGGAGGCCCACCTCGGCCGCGTAGCCCGGCACGTTGCCGCCGTGCTCGATCACCTGGTGGCGGTTGCCCTGCGCGTCGCGCCACTCCTGGCCGTCCTTCTCGTGGAGGAACCAGCCCTGGCCGTAGCTCGGGTTCAGGTCGTCGTCGTCTTTCCAGAGCTCGCTGAGCGCCGCGTCACTGACCAACTGCTTGCCGCCGAGCTCGCCCCGCCGCAACAAGAAGCGGACCCACTGCGCCATGTCGACGACCGTCGAGCAGATCGAGCCGGCCGGCGCCATGTTGTCGACGGAAAGGAACTCGACCGGCTCGAAGTCGTTGCTCTTGGTGTTCCAGTCGTAGCGCCTTGAGAGCTTCGGGTCGGCCAGCGCGCCGGCGGCCGTCGTCACGGTCTGCACCATGCCCAGCGGCCGGAAGATCCGCTCGGCGACCAGCTCGTCCCAGCTCCTGCCGGTGGCCGCCGCCGCGCACTCACCGGCCGTGAGGAACATCGCGTTGTTGTATTGCCACGCCGCACGAAATCCCGTCATCGGATCGGTGACCGCGAGCTGACGCAGCAGTTGCTCGCGCGTCGCCGGCGTCCCGATCCACGCCAAGTCGGTGCGCGTGAGGCCGGTGCGGTGGCTCATGAGGTCGCGAAGCGTCGCCTCGGCGTCGGCCTTCGGGTCCTTGAACTTGAACCACGGCAAGTGCTTCGAGGGCCGATCGGTGAAGGCGAGCTTGCCTTCGTCGGCGACCATCGCGCAGACCATCGACGTGAACGCCTTGGTGGTCGAGCCGATCCCGTAGAGCGTCCGCTCGTCCGCGGCGAGCTTCTGCTCGCGATCTCGCAACCCGAAGCCGCGCGCGAGCACCACCTGATCGTCCTTGACGACCGCGAGCGAGAGGCCGCTGATGTGCAGATCCTGCCGCCGCTGCTCCAGATCCTCACAGAGCCGGGCGAGCCGCTGCGCGAGGGTCGGCTCGTCGGAACAAGCGGTTGGCAGCGCCCGGGCCGCCGACGATCCCGCGAATACCATCAGGAGTGCAACCGACTGCAGACCACCACGCGACTGGATGAGCACCGATCGTCCTCCGAGGAGCCCGAGATCGCGGCGGAAGCGGCTTACGTGGCAACCAGCGTTCCGTTCCAGCGGCGCGACCACCATGCGATGATGGCGAACCGTGAGCCATCCACCAGGCACGACTCGCTTCGACCGCTCGCGGTGGCGCTTTGCGCTCCGCATCGTGATGGCGCTGGTGGCCGTCGAGTCGACCTTGCGGCTCGCGTCGCCGCTCTTCGAGCTCTGGACCACGATGGCGGCCGGTGCGAAACCGGGCGCCGCGATCGTTTGCATCGGCGACTCGAACACCCAGGGCTCCGGCGCAACGCCCGGGAACTCCTATCCCGACCAACTGCAGAAGCTGCTGCGCGAGCGCGGC
>CAYRQC010000350.1:0-2671 GCA_964426265.1 uncultured Phycisphaerales bacterium
GGTGCAGCCGATCCCCTCGCCACCGCCACCATTGCCACCAGTGGCGTCGATGTGGCAGGTCGCCGTGAGCGTGATCGGTCCGAGCGCTTGCAGGAGGAACGCGCCGCCACCGGCGCCACCACCACCACCACGCGAGTCGCCCACCGAAGGCGCGCGGCCCAGCGCGGGGAGGTTGTCGCCGTTGTTGCATCCCGCGTCATTGCTGGCGTCGCTGTCGAGCTTGCACCAATTGCCGCAGTAGTACGAGTCGGTGAGCGTGCCTCCGCCACCGCCTCCTTGGCCGCCGATCATTCGCTTGAGCTGGCCGAGCTTGCCGAAGAAGTCGTCGTTGCTCGTCCCATTGCTGGCGAACGGGTGATCTCCCGGCCCCCCGGCAAGGCACGTCGTGTCGTCACGGATGACCCAGCGGCCGTTGCCGTCGGGGAGGATGTTCGCGATGCCGTTCAAGACGACGCCGTTGGCGTCGGTCGGCGCCAATCCAACCCGCAGCATCGAGCCGCCGCCACCGCCCGGGATCTTGCAGTTGCCGTTGCCGTTGCGGAACTCGTCACAGCTCGCGAACTCGACGTCGGTGGTGTACTTGCCCTTCGAGTCCTTCACGTCGAGGATCCCGTTCTGTGCGCCCGTGCCGCCGTTGCGCTTCAGCACGCCGTCGGCTGGATCGATGCCGTAGCCGCGCGCGCCATACTGCGGTGACACCAGTGACAGGTAGGTGGAGGTGCCGGAGGAGTCGAAGACGATCGGGTGCGACTCGCCGCCGCGGCCACCGCCCGCGTAGCCGGGCCCGCCCGGGATCGAGGTGATCGCCGAGTCGTAGGCGTTCTCGGGCGTTCCGGCTCCGCCGCGGACCACGACCTCTCCGGCGATGGTGACCGAGCCGGTCGCGGTGATCACGAGCGGGTTGCTGCCGACCGGCGTGATGATCACGCCGCTCGGGATGTTGATGTCGGTGAAGTGGAAGACGCCACCCAGGACGATCTTGTTCGGCGGTGCGTCCGGGGTCGAGCCGTCTGGAAGCGGGAACGACTGTGACGAGGTGTCGAGCACGACCACCGTGGTGTTTCCCGAGGATGGCGCCGTCGGGTCGAAGCGGCCGAGCGATCCATCGCCCGAGAACTCGAGCGCTGCCTGCAGGACGTTGGGCTCCTTGCGGTCCCAGTCGGCGGGCAGGACTCCCTGGCCGATCTCGTCGAGGTCGCTCTCCTGTCGGGAAGTGGTGTCGAAGTCCTCGACGATCGAGTCGTTCACTGCGCCGACATCGTCCGTTGCGATGGTGAAGGTGGTGGCGGTGATGAACGTGGCGGACGGTGTCCCCGAGTCGGACAGGCTCTTGAGGTCGGGTCGATACTCGAGCAGCAGCAGGTGACCGAATGGAAGCACGCCGGTCGGGGTGATCTCGACTACGGCGCGGTCGGTGGCGTTTTCGGTCAGCGCGACGTCGATTCCGAGCGAGAGCCCGCCGTCGTCGACGTCGATGAGCTGGAACGTCGCGTCGCTGATGTCGTCGGTCGCGGGGTTGAGCGCACGATCGAAGACGAGCGAGTAGCTGCGGCGCTGCGGGAAGCGACCGTCCGGGTCGGTGAAGAGATTGGGCGAGATCCCGGTGCTGCCACTGGCCGGGTCGGCGGCGACGAGCTGCGACGTCGCGACCTCCAGCCCGCCGAGCGAGTTCGTGGTGTTGGTCGGCATGGTGTGGAAGCGGATGAAGACGCCATTCAGGTCGAAGCCATCCGGGAACTTCGTCCGCAGGTTTGCAGCGACGCCGGTGACGAACGAGAAGGTGAGCGGCCCGACGCGCACCGTGTAGAGCTCGTTGAATGCGAGCCCTGCGCCGCCGGTGTCGAGCTGCCCGTTGCCGGTGATCGCGATCGGCCGGGTCGGCAGGTTCGGCGTGAAGGTGACGACCGGGCCGTCCACGGAGTAGCGGCCGGCGACCGGCTGGTTGTCGGAGTCGACGATCGGAAGCACCGTCGAGTTCACGCGATTGGGGTCGGGCGCGGCGCTGAACGTGAAGACGATCTGCTGCACGATGGACGCGGTCTGCGGCGCGTTGTCCTCCGCCTCGGGGTTGACGTCGTTCGGGTCGACGAACGTGACGGAGAGCAGCTGTGCCGAGTGGGCGAACGAGCTGCCGCCGCCGCCGCCGCCACCCGCGCCGCAAGCCGCAGCGCCGAGGCAGAGCAGCAAGGAAGCGAGCGCTACCGGTGCGGACCGAGCGGAGTTGCACTGATTCGTGGCGGCCATGGTCGATCTCTCCTTGCTTCGCATTGCCTCGCAACCCCCGTTTCGCCAATCACGATCGAACTTCTCCAGACAGCACTTGTTGTGCCAGCACACCATACGAGGCCGCCGCGTTGGTTTCATGACGGGGTCCGAGTGGGCGATGACGTGCTACGAGCGACTCTCGTGGGTGCGATAGCGGCACTGCTGTCACCTACTTCCACGTCACCGGCTGGCAACGCCCAGTCACGGAAATCCAACCAGGCGATCGGAGAGGCTCGCCGCAGCGGTCCCTCGCGTCGGGGGCGGCGAACGGCATCATTGCGGTGATTCGCGCGGCCGGCAGTCGGTCGTGGCGGTCGGAGGGCTCCCGGAATGGCCGAAGCTGCGGCGACGCGCGCGCCGCTCCTGTTCGTGGCGGGGGGGCTTTGCCTCGTCGGCGGGCTGGTTG
>CAYRQC010000351.1:0-5337 GCA_964426265.1 uncultured Phycisphaerales bacterium
GTGCTGGTCCACGTTGGCGCCAAGTACCCGCTCGGCTTCATGATCCGCAACGGACCCGATCCGGAGATGTTCCTCCAAGCGAACGGCATCTTCGACACGGCGAACAACTACGCCCACGAGATGATGCACTGCTTCATGAGCGAGCTCGGGCCGGCGCTCCCGCACTGGTTCAACGAGTCGATGAGCGACATGGCGTACTGCGACGCCGAGATCGAGCTGTGGAAGCGGCGGCGCGAGCAGCCGTGGCTCGCCAGTTTCGATCGGATCGACTACCGCAGCTACGAGCTGCTCCAGCTCCGGCTCGCACACGGTGCCAGCTACTACCGCAAGGTCGGTGCGGCGCTCTGGAAGCGGCGCCTGCAGTGCAAGGAGACCTTCACCGGCCAGACCAAGCTCGACGCCAAGAACGGCCTGTTGGTCGAAGCCTTGTCCGAGGCCGCGGGCGCGGACGTGCTGCCGATGTTGAAACAACTCGGATTCGACCCGCGAACGCGCGAGCGACAGCGGGGCTACTGAGAAGCCCGACCGCGCCTGCCCGGTGGATCCGTGCCTGGCACCGACCAAGCGGGTGATCGGTGCCAGGCACAAACCCACCGGGTGATCGGTGCCTGGCACAAAGGACCCGGTGGGTTTGGGCCTGGCACGGTTCAGTCAGGCAAGGCGAGGAAGCTGAATCAAACCGACCGCGCGCGGGCTCTTGCTGGTCGAGTCGTGGTTGGCTCGGCTGGAGAGTCTCATGGACGATGCGGCGAACTTCGCGATCGGACGGCTGTTCGAGGAGCACGGGCGGAGCCTGCGAGCGCTCGCGGGCCATCTGCTCGCAGAGCCGGCGGCGGCGGACGATGTCGTCCAAGAGGCGGCACTCGTCGCGATGACGAAGGCGCCGCGTGGCGTGCGCGACCTGCGGGCGTGGGTGACGACGGTGGTGCGGCATCTGGCGTATCGCAGCCGGCGCGCGGATGAGCGACGTGCGCGACGCGACGCGATCGCGGTCGTGCGCGAGGTGGACGAGTCGCCGGCGTCGGCCGTGGCAGCGTCGTCGACCGCGCAGGCGCTCGCGCGCGCCGAAACACTGCGGCTGCTGGCGAACGCCGTTGCGGAGCTTGCAGAGCCCTATCGCCGAACGATCGTGCTGCGCTTCTTCGAGGAGCTGACGCCGGCGGCGATCGCCCTTCGCGAGCAGTGTCCCGAGGCGACCGTGCGGACGCGCTTGCGGCGGGCACTCGAGCAATTGCGGACACGCCTCGACGTGCTCCATCCGGGCGGGCGAGAGAGTTGGCTCGGCAGCATCGCGCTCGAGCTGACGGTGAGTGGTTTACGGAGTAGCGCCGCGACGATGAGTGGGACGACGGCGAACGTGGTCGCGACGAAGGCAACAGCATCGAACACAGCGGTGGCCGGCGCGCTGCCAGTGCTCTCGTTGCCGAAGCTGCTGGCGTTGGCCGTGTTGCTGCTCGCGCTGGTGACGATGGGATGGCGATTCGGGTGGCCGGGGGCGGGTCGCGCTGGGCCGACAGCGGCCACTGCGTCGCCAAGCGCCGGCGCCTCGGCCGCCGATCCACCACTTGCATCGTTCTCGACGTTGCTCACAACGCCCGCCGACGCGCGCACCGTTCCGCTCGCCGACGGTGTCACGGTGCGCGGCCGCGCCATCGACCTCGACGGCCTGCCCGTCGCCAACGCGAAGGTCGTCTGGGGCACGTGGTACGTCGAAGCGGGCGAGCGCAAGACGGCGATGGGGTTCGATCTCGTCACCGACAGCGATGGTCGCTTCACGATCCGCGGGCTCCGCGCCGGCGCCGATCTCATCGTCGAGGCGGGGCTGCCGGGTCGTTGTCCGGGCGAGCTGAAGGCACCGGTGCGAGTCGCAGACGCGCTCGAGCTGGCGCCGCTCGTGATCACACCAGGAGAGAGCATCGCGGGCGTCGTGGTCGACGGCGCGGGACAGCCGATCGTCGGCGCGCGCCTCTTCGCGTCGAATCGCCTCTGCGGTGGGCTCGAGCTGCCCGAGTCGCCGCCGCTCGACACGCCGGCGATCGCAGTCGGCGAGATCCAGATGACGCAGTCGGGCGCCGACGGCACCTTTCGGATGAGTGGACTCGTGCCGAGCCGTGGCGGCTTGGGCGACGAGCGCTGGGTGGGCGTGGTCGTCGAGCCAGAGGCTGCTTCGACGCCGGAGATGATTTCTGCGCTCGAGCCGACCACACCGCCCGCGCCGGTTGCGGCACGGCTCCCGCTCGCGACACTGGCGATGCGCGCACCCATGCGCGACGACCTGCGACTCGTGCTCGTTGAGCCGCCTCACGGCTTCGTCCGGCTCCACGGCGATCTTCCCGCCGGCGCGGCGTTGACCGTGACCGTCGAAGCCTTTGCGCCGTGGGTCGAGACGGCGGATCGCGCGCGTTTGCCGGAGCACGGGCGCGACGTCGCGGTGAAGCTCGCGGCGGCCCTTGCAGCATCGCCAACAGAAGCGGGAGTGTGGGAGTTCGCCTGCCCGTTCACACCGGCGCTCCTGCGCGCGCGCGCCGAGCTGCCAGGACGCCCGCGCAGCGAAGCGTTCGCGTTGGTTGCGTCGAGTGAACCGGTGGCGATCGACCTCACGCTCGCGAGCGGGGCAGTGGTCGCCGGCCGCGTGGTCGACGCCGCGACGAACGAGCCGGTCGCGGGCGCACGACTCCTCAGCCTTCCCAACGACCACGCCCGCGACTCCCTGCTGCAAGACGCCCATCCGACGGCGACCGCGACCAGCGACGCGACCGGTCGATTCGAGCTTCCAGCGGCGGGTGAGTGGGCCTTCGTGCGCGTCGTCCATCCCGACTACGCGCCGACCCAGTGCGCTCCGATCGAGATGGCGAAGATCACGGGACTCGCGGATGTCCGGCTGACGCGCGGCGCGACCTTGACCGTGCGCGTGATCGACGAGGACGGCGACCCGTGGACCCACCGCGCCAACCTCTTCCTTGGTGCGCGATCGATCGATGCATTGGTGCCGAGTGACCTCTCGGCTCGGCGGCTGGATGACGAATGGTGGGGGCAGCGCGCGACTCTCAGTGACCAGCGCCAACCCGACGGCGAGGGGACCTTCCGTTGGACGCATCTCCCGGCCGGTGAGTACCAGTTGCACCTGCTCCGGCCGGCCGACGACGAGTTCCTGGGCGCCACCGAACGCGAGTGCGTAGTGCGCGAAGGTGAGTCGATCGAGGTCGTCTTCCAGTCGCTCGCGGACGAGTCGCGCGCCACGCTCAGCGGCACTCTGCTCGTGAACGGCGACGTTCCGGAAGGGTGCTCGATCAGCTTCTCCGAACCCTCCTGCACGCGCCTGATCGGCCCCGCCGCCGAGCTCGATGGCGACGGCGAGTTCGAGATCGTCGCGCCGGCAAATCGGCCACTCCTGCTCGCGGTCCAATCGAGCGAGCGCAACGGTTTCTCGCGACGCATCGGGATCGTCGCGCCGTTCCATCCAGGCGAGGAGCGCGAGCTCCACCTCGATCTCGACTACGCACCCATCGGCGGGCGCGTGATCGATGCAGAGAGTGGCGAGCCGCTGGCCGGCGCGCAGGTCGAGCTGCTCGGCGGGTCGTGGCCGACCATCGAAGCGGACGGCCGCCTGACCCTGTCGCCGTCGGCGACCACGATCGGGATGTGGCACGCCGCGTCCCTGAAGTCGCATGCCAGCAGAGTGACGGTCGACGCGAGCGGGAAGCCCAACATCAGCGGCCCGCCCGTCACCGATGGCGCCGGCAAGTTCGTCACCGAGTCGGTGAGCGCCGGCTGCTGGCGATTGCTCGTGGCGGCTTCCGGTTGCGCACCCGTGGTCGTCGACGCATCGTTCACCGACGCGCCGCCGAGCGACCTCATCGTCCGCCTTGCGCACGTCGAGAACGAGCTCGTCCTGACCGTTCCTCCGGCCGCGCCCGATCCGTTCAACCCGGGTCTGCCGACGTGGACCGTGACGGCGCGCTCGGCCGCGATCGATGCCGCGTGCGGCGGGCCGCAGACGATCGAGCTCGATCCGCGGATCGACGGCGATCAGCTCATCGTCACCCATCTGCCGGCGGGAGAGCTCACGATCGCGGTGGCACCGTACCGCTTTGCGTCCACCACGAGCGCTCTCCCCGCGGGAGTGGTCGTGACGTTCGACATGCCCGCAACGGGTCGTGTCGAGCGCACGCTCGCGCCGCCGATCGGAGGCGCCCTGGTAGTGCTGCTGCTCGATGCGGCGGGCGTGCCGGTGATCGACGCTGGCGTCGCACTCTTCGACGTGGATGGCAGCGAGCTTCCGGCCTTCGACACGATGGGTCGCTGGTCGAGCAGTGTCGAGCCGCGCCTGAGTGTGATGCCAAGACAGCGCGGCGGTCGCCGACTCTTCACGCGCTTGCGGCCGGGTCCCGTGCACGTCGTGGCGACGTTCGCAGACGGTGGCCGCGCGGAGTTGCAGGCCGAGATCGTGGCCGGAAGGGCGAGCTTCTGCACGCTCGCGCGCTGAACCGGCGGCGCGCGGCCGCTCCGCTACGATGCGCCGTCGATGGTGCTCGTCCTCTCATCGCTGCTCGCGTTGGTCGGTACCTCGAGCCAAGAGGCGCCGCCGCTCGCCCAGCCGCTCGCGCCGCTGCCCGCGCCGCCGCGTGACCCCGCGCACCGCAACGTCCTGGTGATCACGCTCGACACCACCCGCCGCGATCACATGGGGTTCCTCGGCCGCTCGCCATCGCCGACGCCGACGCTCGATCGGCTCGCGTCGGAGTCGACCGTCTTCGGCGACGCCTACACGACGGCGCCGCTCACGCTGCCGGCGCACACCTCGCTCTTCACCGGCCTCTATCCGCGCTCGCACGGCGTACACGAGAACTCGTCCGCCAAGCTGCCGTCGTCGGCGCGGACGCTCGCCGAGGTCATGCACGACCACGGCTACGCGACCGGCGCGGCGGTGGCGGCGTTCGTGCTCGATCCGATGTTCGGGCTCGATCAGGGCTTCGACCACTACGACCCGCCCGACGTGCACGGCGGCGATCTCCTGCTCACCGAGCGACGCGCCGACGCAATGGTGATGCAGGCAGCGAAGGACCTGGTCGCGCTCGCGGCGCGCGGGCCGTTCCTCTACTGGCTCCATCTCTTCGATCCGCACTTCCCATATGACGCGCCCGGCACGGCCGCGGCGGCGCCGGGCGTGCTGGTCGATCTCGACGCGCAGACGCGGCGGCTCTACGAGCAGGAGATCACCTTCGCCGACGCGCAGCTCGGCAAGCTCTTCATGCTGCTCGGCCAGCGCGGGTTGCTGCGCGACCTGCTGATCGTGGTCGCGGCCGATCACGGCGAGAGCCTCGGCGACGCGCCGGA
>CAYRQC010000352.1:0-3551 GCA_964426265.1 uncultured Phycisphaerales bacterium
AGGAGGTGTAGGCGTTCTCGAGCGCGACCAGGCGCTCGGCGTAGGGCGCGGTTGCCGGGCAGGTGACGCCGACCAGGAGGTAGACCGTGGTCTTCTCGATCTTGGCGGTGTCGAGATCGGCTGGCTTGTCGCCGCGCATCAGCTTGGCGGTGTGTGCCGGGATCATCTCGCCGACCTTGCCAGTAGTCGCCTTCATGTCCTGGTCCGCGGCGGCCTGGGGCATTCCCCCGACGGCAGACGTGGTGGGTAGTGCGATCGCGCCGAGCAGCGCGGTCACGGCAAACAGACTCTTCATCATCGGGCGTTCCTCCATGCCTTTCGTCGCACGATCGAGAGCGGCACCAGCGCGCTCCGGGGGACGACGTTCGTCCACGTACGAGCGAAACACGATAGCTGGACGGGAAAAACTGAGGTGCGCGCACGTCGGCCGAAAATCGGCGTTGTTGAATTTCAGGTATTCAGTTAACGAATAAGATGCAGTGCCTCTGGCCGTCACCGCGGCGGTCACTTGGGGCGAATCACTCCGGCTTGCCGGTGCGCGCCGCGTACCGCGTAGTAGTCACCACCGCTGCTAACCTCACCCGCCGTTCGCCGCCCGACCGCCCCCGGGGGGCGACGACTTGGCCGTGCTCACGGAGGAGCCATGCGCTCGAAGCTGCTCGCCCTGCCGTTGGTCGCCCTCGCGGCGACCGTCGGCGCCCAGACCAAGCCCGCCGCCAAGGCCCCCGAGGTCACCGTCGAGCCGCGCGAGTGGGAGCACGAATCCACCGGCTGCGACCTCTCGCCCGACCCCAAGTACAACTTCGGGTCGCTCGGCAACGGGATGCGCTACGTCTGGGTCAACAACCGCAACCCGGCGAAGCTGGTCTACCTCCGGTTGCACGTGAACGTCGGCAGCCTGGTCGAGGACGACAGCGAGCAGGGCATGGCCCACTTCGTGGAGCACATGGCCTTCAACGGCACGACCAAGTTCAAGGCGGGGACGCTGATCGCGAGCTTCAACAAGCAAGGCATCAAGTTCGGCAGCGACGTCAACGCCCACACTTCGATGGAGGAGACGGTCTATGAGCTCGACCTCCCCGATACCGAGCCGGAACGGCTGAAGACCGCATTCCTGTGGATGCGCGACATCGCGTGCGGGCTGAAGATGGAGGAGACCGAGATCAAGGCCGAGAAGGGGGTCATCGACTCCGAGCAGCGCGACCGCGACACCCAAGGCTTCCGCCTGTTCGTCGAGCAGATCACCAAGCTTGGTGCCGGCCTTCGTCATGCCACGCGGCTGCCGATCGGTGTCAAGGAAGTGCGCGCGAAGTTCAACAACAAGATCTGCATGGCGTTCTACAAGCGCTGGTACCGGCCGGAGAACATGACCTTCATGGTCGTCGGGGACCTCGGCACGCTCGATCCGACCAAGCTCATCACCGAGCATCTCGGGACCATCCCGGCCGCCAAGGGGGAGCAGGCCGAACGCCCCGAATTCGGCACGCCGACGTTCGACTACAAGTGCTTCGCCATCGAGCAGGGCGGCACCGAGGGCACCATCAGCATCGCCAAGCTGCGCGCGTGCAAGGAGAAGCACGACAACAGCAAGAACATCGTCGCGAACGTGCCGCTCGAGATCGGCCACATCGTGGTGGAGCAACGGCTGAATGCGCGGCAGGAGAAGGAGAAGCTCCCGTTCCAGGGGGCCTCCGCCGAGCAGCTCGACTACGAGCACCTCGTCACCGGCCCGTCGGTCGACGTGACGTGCGAGTCCGGCAAGTGGCGCGACGCGTTGACGGCTGCCGAACGCGAGATCCGCCGGCTGCTCGAGCGCGGCTTCACCGACGACGAGCTGACGAATGCCTACCGCGCGTACGACCGCCGGCTCGTCCCGCTCCCGACGACACCGCCCCTGCCTTCCCAGGAGTACTACGTCCGCCAGCTCCTTCGGGCGTGCAACGAGCGCTACGTTGCGATGGAGGATCGCGCCCGGAAGGAGGAGCAGAAGAAGGGTACGCGCGGGCTGACCGTCGACGCCGTCCTGAAAGTGTTGAAGGACGAGTGGTCGCAGGGACAGCTCGTGATCTTCACCAAGGGAGGAATCGATCTCGGTGCCGACCCGCAGGCCGAGCTCATGGAGGTCTGGAATGCCGCGAAGGCGACCAATCTCGACGAGCCGATGGTCGTGAAGGCGGACCCGGTGGCGAAAGAGGAGAAGCCCAAGGTCGACGGTGGCGAGCCCGGCGATCCGGCAGGGCCCGATTCGGCCAAGACCGATTCCACCAAGCCCGACTCGACCAACAAGGCCAATGGCGCCGCGTTCGCCTACGCGCAGCCCGACGTTCACCGCGATGCCACCGCCGACGTGCAACGGTTCGAGGACGTGAAGGTCGCGTCGATCAAGCTCAAGAACGGCGTGCACGTGCTCTATCGCAAGTCGGACGCCGATGTGCGCTCGTTTGGCCACTGGGAGATTCGCGTCGGCGAAGGCGAGTCGGCGCTCGACCCGAGCAAGCACGCTCTCGCCTGGGTCGCCGACCAGTTCTTCCTGCAAGGGGGGCTCGGCAAGAACGATTGGGCGACGGTGCGCGCCGCGGGTGGGGCGGTGGCCTTCAGCGTGGAAGGCGATGCCATCGTCTTCTCCGGCAACGCGATCTTCGGCAGCGATCCCAAGCGCGAGTTCGAAGCGGCGGTGGCGTATCTCACCGATCCAGGCTTCCGCCAGGACGCTTGGGATGAGTGGAAGAAGAAGCTCCCGGAGCAGTTCAAGAAGGAGGAGGGCAAGGAGAACCTCGGCACGCTCCTCGGAAAGTTCCAGGAGGCGATCGAGTCGACCGATCTGCGCCTCAGCCGGCCCGCGCAGGAAGCGGTCGAGGCGGTCACGCTCGACGAGGTGAAGAGCTTCCTGCAGTCGCAGCTCGACGGCCCGACGACGCTGACTGCGGCCGGAGTCGATGCCGTCAAGCTCGAGAAGGCGGTCTACTCGACGCTCGCGAAGCTGCCACCGCGGCGGGCCGCGCGCGACGTGGGAACGCGCCGCGCCATCACGCCGCTCAAGACGGGCCTCAACGAACGCCACGACGTCGAGTCGGGCGAGTCGAGCGCGCTGATCCACCTGATCTATCCCTGCCCGGACGGGATCGACGCCGCGATGGCACGCAAGCTCGATCTGCTCGAAGACATCATGAACGACCGCCTGCTGGTCGAGATCCGCGAGAAGCTCGGGGGTGCCTACTCACCGCGCGGCGGGGCTTGGGGCAGCCAGGAGTGGAAGGGGCTCGGTTGGGTGTCGCTCGACATCCAGGTCGATCCGTTGAAGGTCGACGTGATGTCGAAGGCGTGCGTGACGGCGATGGAGACGCTCGGCGCGAAGGGCGCGACGCAGGCCGAGCTCGATCGACTGCGGACGGCACGCCTCGGCAGTCTCGAGGCGACCATGAAAGATCCCGACTTCTGGTTCGCGGCGCTGCGGTTGGCCCATGCGCAGCCGCAGGTGGTCGAGGAGACGCGCGCCTACAAGGCGACGCTCGAGAAGATCCCGCTTGGCGAGATCAACGCCCTCTTGAAGC
>CAYRQC010000353.1:0-9819 GCA_964426265.1 uncultured Phycisphaerales bacterium
GCCAGGAGTTCGAGTTCCGGCGCATCTCCGAGACGGCGATCTCCGGCCACCTGCGCGACGTCTGCACCGGCGAGGGGTTCACCCTCGAGGTCGGGCTCGATGTCGCGATTGCACGGCGCGCCCGCGGCGGCCTGCGCGACGCGCTGAGTCTGCTCGATCAGCTCGCCGCCTTCGGCGGCGGCGCCATCCGCCACGACGCGTTCCAGGAGTTGACCGGTTTCCTCGCCCCCGATCGCGTGCGCGAGCTCTTCGAGCGGCTGATCGCGCGCGACGGCGCGGGCGCACTCGCGTGGCTCGCTGACGCGCTCGATCACGGTGCAGCGGGCGCCGATCTGCTCGACCAGTGGCTCGAGCACCTGCGGGCGCTGCTCCATCGTCGGGTCGGCAGCTCGCGCCCGCCGGAGCTGGCCGGTGTGCCGGTCGAGGCGCTCGCCGCGCAAGCGAAGCTGCTCGACGAGACGCAATTGCTTGGCGGGATGCAGGTGTTGATCGAGGCGCGGCGCACGCTGCGCGAGATCGAGGACGAGCGGCTGGTGCTCGAGATGGCGGTGATCGAGCTGCTGCGGATTCGCGAGATCGAGACGTTGCGTGTCGCCCTTGCGGCGGCGGGCACGGCGAGCGTTGCGGGCGCGGGCGGCAGCGGAGGCAGCGCCGGGGCGAGCGCGGCGCCGTCGCGTGCATTCGCTGCGGCTCCGCCGTCGAGTGCGCCGCGACCATCGCCTCCGGCACCGGCGGCTCCGGTCGCGGCGTCGAGTAGCGCAGCCTCGGCCAGCGTCTCTCCAACCCCGCCCGCCGCGCCCCCTCTCGCCAGCACCGATCTCAAGACGCGCTTCGAGGCGCTGCGCGGCGCAATCCTGAAGGAGTCGCCGTCGCTGATGGCGCTGCTCGAGACGCTGGTCCCCTTGCGCGAGGAGGGTGGGACGCTACTCGTTGCGCCGAAGCCCGGCGCGGCGACCCCGCCGTTGCCGAGCCCCCGGCTCGACGAGGCGACGCGCCGCATCGGCAAGCGGCTCTTCGGTCAGCCGTGGGTCGTGCGCAGCGATTTGCCGCCGGTGCGTGAGCCGACGGGCCCGTCGCCGGGGCTAGACCTACTGGAACAAGTGAAACAGGTCTTCGGCGGCGAGACGGTCACCGGATCGGAGACGAACGAAGCGGATCGGGGCAGTGGCGATCGAACCAGCCCTGACCGAGGCAGCCCTGATCGAAGCAGTGGAGTCGAGTCATGAGTTCCTCGTCCTCCGGATCGACGCCGCGCTCGCCGCAGGGTGGGGGCGAGCTCTCGGGCCTGCTGCGCCACGCCGAGGCACTGCAGCGTGATCTCGACAAGGCACTCGTCGATCTCAAGAGCGAGGAGATCGAGGCGCACGACGCCGCGCGACTGGTCTCGATGAGCGTGACCGGCGACGGCAGCGCGAAAGAGGTGCGGCTCCACGTGCCTTCGATTCCAGAAGCCGACCGCAAGAAGATCGAGGACGCGCTGCTCGTCGCGCTCCGCTTGACGCTCGAACGGCTGTTCGAGTTGCGGCGCCGCCGCGCCAACGCGGTCACGAAAGGGCTGGCGCTGCCGGGGCTCTACACCTGAGCGGGACGCCCATCCGATGGGGTGGTCAGGAAATTTGCTGAGTGCGCCTCTAGCAAATCGCCTTCCGTTCGAGCGTCGGGGGCGCTAAGAGAGGCGCCGGCGCTTCGAAGTCGAGGCGCCGATCCCGGGGGCTTCCCTGGGGACCCGACGGCCCGACCCCTGAGCGGTGGATGGCCTATCCCGAGGCGATGACGCGACTCCTGGAGGAGCTCGAAAAGCTCCCCGGGGTTGGGCCACGGACGGCGGAGCGGCTGGCGCACTATCTGATCCAGGTGGGCGCGGACGGGGCGCTCGCTCTCGCGAAGGCGATCGAAGAGGTCGTGCGCGCGGTCAAGCCGTGCTCGAGCTGCGGCCATCTCGCCGACCGCGACCCGTGCGCCATCTGCGCCGACCCGACGCGCGATCGCCGTCGCCTGCTGGTGGTCGAGCAGCCACGCGACCTCGAGGCGATGGAGCGCGCCGGCTGGCACGGCCTCTACTTCGTCCTCCACGGCTCGATTCGCGCCGATGGCCGCGCGGAACCCGGTGCGAGCGCCGCTGGCGGCTCCGGCGGTGACGAGCTGAAGCTCGACCGACTGCGCCGACGGATCGAGAGCGGCGACGTCGACGAGCTGATCCTCGGCACCGATCCCGACTTCGAAGGCGACGGGACGGCGCTCGCGATCGCGGCGCTGGTCGAGCAGAGCCGGCGGCCGCAGCTCGTCGTGAGCCGGCTCGCGCGCGGCGTGCCGACCGGCTCGGCGATCGAGTACACCAACGCGGCGGTGTTGGCCGAAGCGATCTCCGAACGGCGCGCGTTGGGCCGCCGGTCCGACGGGGAGCACGCTTCGTGAGGCCGGAGCTGATCCTCTCGCAGCGGCCCGAGCTGCGGCTGCAGCTCTCCCCGCAGCTCATCCAGCGCATCGAGATCCTGCAGCTCAACGCCGCCGATCTCCTCGAGCTGGTCGAGAACGAGGCGCTCACCAACGAGGCGCTGCTCGCCGAGAAGCCGCCGGAGACGCAGCCGCAGGCCGATCGCCCCGAAGCGGTCGAGAAGAAATCCGAGGCCGAGGCAGAGGCGGGTCCCGAGGACAGCGACGCGCGGGTCGACCTCGACTGGTGGAACGAGTCCTATCGCGGTCGGACGCGCCGCGGCTCGTCGGACGATGAGGATCCCAAGCAGGAGGCGCTCGCCAATTCGCCGGCGCGGCCCAAGTCGCTGCAGGAGCACCTTGATGAGCAGATCACGGTGGCCGAGGCGACGCCGCACGTCCAGGAGCTCGCCCACTTCCTGGTGCAGAACCTCGATCGCAACGGCTGGCTGAAGGAGCCGCTCGGCGAGCTGATCGTTCCGTTCCACGAGCGCTTCTCGCTCGACGACGCCGAGGCGGCGCTGAAGCTCGTGCAGTCGCTCGACCCGCCGGGCGTCGGGGCGCGCACGCCGGCCGAGTGCCTGCTGCTGCAGGTCCGCGACGAGCTGCCGCTCGCGCCCTACTTGCGGCGGCTCATCGCAGGGTCGCTCGAGGATCTCGCGCGCAATCGCCTGCCGAAGGTCGCGAAGGACCTCGGCATCTCGGTCGACGACGTGAAGGAGCTGGCGAACTCACTGAAGCGCAACTTCGATCCCTTCCCCGGCCGCCGCTTTGGCTACGAGCCGCTCTGGCGAGTGCGACCCGACGTGGTCGTCCAGAAGATCGAAGGGCGGTTCGAGGTGCAGCTCGCTGATGACTGGATGCCGCGGCTCTCGATCAATCCCGAGCGGCTGAAGCTGCTGCGCGGCAAGACGGTCACCGGCGAGCTCAAGAAGCACCTGCGCCGCGATGTCGAATCAGCACGCTTCCTGATCGAGAGCATCGAGCAGCGCCGGCGCACGCTCGAGCGGGTCGCGCTGGAGATCGTGAAGCGGCAAGCCGAGTTCCTCGAGCACGGCATCGAGCGCCTGAAGCCGCTCAAGATGCAGGAGATCGCGGACGAGCTCGGCATCCACGTTTCGACAGTGAGCCGCGCGCTGAAGGGCAAGTACATCCAGACACCGCAGGGTGTCCACGAGATGAAGTACTTCTTCACCGGTGCGTCGCAGGGGACCGACGGTGTCGTCGAATCGCGAACCGGCGTGCGCGAGCGCGTCCGCGAGCTGGTCGACAAGGAGAGCAAGGAGAGCCCGCTCTCCGACGAGGAGATCGTCGAGAAGCTGAAGACGATGGGGCTCAACGTCGCGCGGAGGACGGTGACCAAGTACCGCAAGGCGCTGAAGATTCCGTCCTCGCGCCAGCGCCGCGAGTACTGAGCGCGTGAGCGGTCAGCCGCAAGGCGGCGACAGTGGGCAACCACCCTGGGCCTGCCGCCCGTGAGCCACCAGCCGTGAGCGAGCACCCGCCTCATTCGGCGATTGGCGTGGCGCTGCGCCACTTCCTTTTGACCCTCGCCTACGACGGCGCCGAGTTCCACGGCTGGCAGCGACAGCGCGCCGCGAGCTCGGTGCAGGGGACGCTCGAGGAGGCGCTCGCACGCATCCTGCAGCAGCCGATCGTCGTGCGCGGCGCCGGTCGGACCGATGCCGGAGTTCACGCCCTCGGCCAGCTCGCGGCCTTCTCCGCGACCACCCGGCTGGTCGCGGCCGACGTCCGGCGCGCGCTGAATGCCCTGCTCCCCGACTCGGTCCGGATCACGGCCGCATCCGAGCTGGCCGCCGCGATCGATCCGCGGCGCGTGGCACGCCGCAAGACCTACGTCTATCAGCTCCACGTGGGAGAGCTGATGCCACCCGAGCGGCGGCGCCACTTCGTGCTCGCCGGGCCGCGCCTCGACCTCGCGGCGATGCGGCGCGCGGCGGCGCTGCTGGTCGGCGAGCACGACTTCACGAGCTTCGCGCGCGCTGAGGCGACGCGGCGCGGCGCGGTCCGCCGCCTCTTCGCGGTGCGGGTGGTTCCGATCGCTCACGGAGTGCGCCTCTTCTTCACCGGCTCGGGCTTCCTGTACAACATGGTCCGCACGCTGGCGGCGGCCCTGCTCGAAGTGGGTCGCGGGCGCTGCTCGCCGGAAACGGTGGCCGAGGTGTTGGCCGCGCGCGACCGCGCGCGCGCGCCGGCGACCTTGCCTCCCGAAGGGCTGTGGCTTTGGCGCGTTGAGCTAGAGGTGGGGCACCATCCACCAACCTGACAAGGAACCCACAGTGGCCATCTCGATCACGGTCCGGCACGCCGAAGCTCCGCACGATCTCTCCGCGTTCGCAGCCGAGAAGTGCAATCGGCTCGAGAAGTTCCTCCGCGCCGAGCCGCGCGTCGAGTTCGTGCTGCAGAAGGACCACGCCGAATGGAGCGGCGAGGTGATCCTGCACGGTTCCCACCACCACGAGCGGATCGTCGCGAAGGACAAGCACGCGGACGTGCACGGTTGTGTCGAGAAGCTGGTGGAGAAGCTCGAGCACCAGCTCGAACGCGGCAAGGAGCGGCGCAAGGACCATCGTGGTCCGAGCTTCGCAGGTGACAACCAGGGACCTGGCGCCGCACCGTGAGCCCGTATCTCGAGCTCTGGCCGGTCGAGCGGATCGTCTACGGCGCGGCGTCGGCGACCAAGAGTGACGCCATCAGCGCACTCCTCGACGTCGCGGCCAAGGGTGCCCGGATGTCGGCCGAGAAGCGCGGTCGCGTCCTCGCGGCGATTCTCGAACGCGAGAAGAGCGGCTCGACGGCGGTCGGCGGGCTCGCGATCCCGCATGCCAAGAGCCCCGACGTGAAGACGGCGGTGTCGGCGCTCGGCGTCTTCCCGAACGGGATCGAGTTCGGCGCCCTCGATGGCGGCCGGGTCCACGCGGTCTTCCTGCTGCTCTCGCCGGCGGCCCAGGCGGTCGAGCACGTCACCGTGCTCCGCTTCATCGCGGGTCTGGCGCGCAAGCCGGACTTCATGCGCTTCCTGCGCCGCACCACGGATCCGACGCAAGCGCGCAGTCTCCTCGAAGAGCTGGGGGGCTGAGCGCGATGGCGCGGGTCGCCAGATCGGTGACACTCGTCAACGAGTTCGGGCTGCACGCGCGACCGATCAGCCGCGTGCTCGAGGTCGTCCGCAACCACCAGTCGGCGATCACGATCACCTGGGGCGGCATCCGGGCGAACGGTCGCAAGATGCTCGAGCTGCTCACGCTGGCGGCGCCGCACGGCTCGGTACTCGAGCTAGACGCCGACGGCGACGACGCCGAGCGGCTCATCGACGCGCTCGACCAGCTCGTCCGCTCCGGCTTCGGCGAGCTCGACGCCACCTCGTAGCTTCGTCGTGGCCCGTCGTGGCCCTTCGCGGCCCGCCCCTCAAGCCGACCCGGTCGCGTAGACGAAGACCATTCCGATCCGGCCCGCGCCCCCTGGCGGCGCCTCCGGAGGCGGAGTCTTCGATGGCCCTGTTTCGACGCAGTCGGACGTTGCTTGGCATCGACTTCGGCAGCGAGAGCATCAAGGCCGTCGAAGCGGTCAAGGAGAAGGGGCGCCTGCGCGTCGTCGGCTTCGGCAAGGTGGAGCTGCCGGCGCCCGACGCGCGCGGCGACGCGCTCGCCGACCTGCTGAAGCACTGCAACTTCCGGACGAAGCGCTCGGCGACATCGGTGTCGGGGCGCTCGGTGATCGTCCGCTACCTCAACATGGTGGAGATCCCGGACGAGAACCTGAAGACCGCGATCCGCTACGAGGCCGATCGCTACATCCCGTTCGACTTGAACGAGGTGGTGCTCGACTGCCACCGGATCGAGGACGCGCCGGGCGTCGCCGCCAATGAAATGAAATTGCTCCTGGTCGCGGTGAAGCGCGACGTGGTCGACGAGCAGGTGAAGTTGCTGCAAGCCGCCGGCCTGCTGCCCGAGATCATCGACGTCGACGCGTTCGCGCTCGGGAACGTCTTCGCGCTCGGCGGGCCGACCTACGAGATGGCGGCCGGCAAGGTGGTGGCGCTGGTCGACGTCGGCGCCTCCAAGACGGTGGTCGACATCGTGCGCGCCGCCGAGAGCCACTTCACGCGCGAGGTCTACGTCGGCGGCAACGAGATCACCAACGCGATCGCCAAGCGGTTCGGCATCGAGCCGTTCGAGGGCGAGCAGCTGAAGCGCGCGCCCGCGAGCAGCGAGCAGGAGATCGCCGAGGCGGTGGTGCCGAGCCTCGAGGAGCTCGGCAACGAGATCCAGCTCTCCTTCGACTACTACGAGAACCAGTCCGACAGCAAGGTCGAGGAGGTCTTCGTGAGCGGCGGCGGTGCGCGCGTGCCCGGCCTCGAGGAGACCTTCGAGCGCATCTTCGAGCGGCGCACGATGACCTGGAACCCGCTCGAGGGCTTCGACCTCGACTCGGGGCTCGACCATCAGGCGCTGCTCGAGTGCGCCCCGGCGCTCGGTGTCGCGGCGGGCCTCGCCGCCCGCGTCGGCGCGTGACGAAAGGGACGACGCGATGATCCAAATCAACCTGCTGCCGGAGGAGCTGCGGCGCGCCACGCGCACCAGCACGAAGGCGCTGGCGCTGCTGTTCGGAGCGACCGTCCTCTGCTTCGGCGGGCTCGGCACCACCGGGTTTCTCTGGTTCAACGTGCGCGCCGACAAGCAGGCGCGCGTCGACATCGCGCAGGAGCAACTCGACAACATCGTGCCGGGCGCCCGCTACGCCGACCAGCTCGCCAAGGAGAAGTCGGAGTTCGAGACGCGCAACAAGACGATCGGCGAGATCGCCGCGTCGCGCATCGTCTGGACCCGCAAGCTCGACCGCCTCGCCGAGATCGTGAGCCGCGACGCGACGCAGCGCAGCCACCGCGTCTGGCTCGACTCGATCGACGTCGACAACCGCGCCGACTCGAGCAAGGGCGGCATCGAGTTCAAGGGCTGCTCCGCCGGTCCCGACATCGACGGCGTCTCGAACTTCCACGACGAGCTGAGCCACGACCCGGTCTTCTCCGAGGGCTTCAAAACCTTCACGCCGCACCAGAGCAAGCTCGGCGACACCGACGACTCCTTCGATCCGCCGGTGAAACGCGAGTTCGAGTTCGCGGTGAAGCTGCCGGTGAAAGAGAAGAAGACGGCGCCGAAGAAGAAGCCGGCGGCCGCCAAGCCGTCGGGCTCCTGAGTCGGGCGCGGAGAAAACAGCGTGAAACACAAGCTCGCGCTCCATCGCCACCACCAGGCGTTCCTCGCCTTCGCCGGGCTCCTCTTTCTCGGCTCGGCGGCGGGGTCGTGGTACACCTGGAAGGAGTGCCAGGGGCTCGACGAGGACGCGGCGCAGCTCACCGAACAGGTGAACGGGGCGAAGAAGAAGATCGCCGCGATCGAGGACCTCGAGAACGACGTGATCGTGCTGCGCGAGAACGTCGCCGCCTACCTGCGGATCCTCCCCGGCGATGCCGAGGCGAACGACTTCTACCGGACGATGGACGGGTTCCTGCGCGATGCCGAGATCACCGTCGACGTCGTGAAGCCGCTCACCAACCGCGTCAAGCTCTCGACCTCGGCGCTCTTCGAGCGGGCCGAGTACAGCCTCAAGTTCGCGGCGACCTTCCGCCAGTTCCTCCAGTTCATCTCGCGCCTCGAGAACCACGAGCGGTTCGTCAGCATCGCCGACGTGAAGCTGAAGGCGGGCGAGCGCGACCCGAAGAGCGACGCGGAGCCGCTGCACGGCGTCGACCTGACGATCGTGACCTACGTCTACCTCGGCGACGACGTCGGCAAGGGGATGACCATCCCCGGCTACGACAAGAAGCGCGACCGGCTGCAGGACCGCATCGTCGAGGCGCGCGATGAGCTGGCGCTCGACCGCTTCCAACTGCTCTCCGACACCGTGGTGCGCCGGGATCCGTTGGTCGACCCGCGCGCGCGCCGTGGCAAGGGGGCTCCGGGTGGGCCGGGCGCGCCGGACCAGCGCGCGCAGGTGAGCCGGATCCTGGCGCGGCTCGAGGAGGCGAACTCGGTGCTCGACCTGATGGGTGGCACCGCCAACGTGATCCGCAAGATGGAGCTCAAGGTCCAGGCGATCAGCACGGTCGCCGAGCTGCAGGTGGAGGCCGACCAGGTCGCCGGACACGGCGGCATCGCCGATGCGGCGCTGAAGCGCGACTGGGAGAAGAAGGTGCTGCCCGAGCTCGCGAAGCTGCGCGCCCGGGTCGGCGGCGAGGAGGTCGGTGGCGGCGGCACGACCGCGGGCGGGATCGCGCTCCGACTCGAGCAGGCGCTGAGCGCGATGCAGCAGCAGTGGCAGCTCGGCGACTACGCCGGCTGCGTCAAGGGCTACGAGCTGGTCCACACGATCGGCGCCGCCGAGTCGGCCGATCCCAAGGTGGTCGACCTGCAGAGCAAGATGGAAGGGCTCTACCTCGCGGCACAGACCGCGGTCGAGTTCGGCAAGAAGAAGCTCGCCGTGTCGGGGCTGATCGTCGATCCGAAGGCCGAGTCGGTCGCGATCATCAACCACACGGTCTACCGCGTGGGCGAGTCGATCGAGGACGACCTGGTGCTGCTCGAGATCCACGAGGATCGCCTCGTCTTCGAGTTCCGAGGTGTGCCGCTCACGTTCGATCTGTGACAGTCGAGAGGACCGCCTCGCGGTCGGGGAGAGGAGTGACGATGGTTCGCAAGCTGGACGGGATGATCGCGACCTGGATGGTGATCGGGTCGCTCGCGTGGTGCGCGCCGGCAGCGGCGCAGATCGTCGGCGAAGGCCGGCCGACCGCCGGCACCATCGACCAGGGCGCGGTGATCACGCTGGACGTCAGTGATCGCCCGCTCGAGGACGTGCTCGATCACATCCGCACCAAGGTCGGGGTGACGATCATCTCGCCGGTCGGCGCCGACGCGCGCGTGACGATCAAGCTGCGCGACGTGCCGTGGGGCGAGGCGCTGCTGCTGATCGCCGAGAACGCCGGCTGCATCGCGACCCAGGAGTCGCCCAAGCTCTGGCGCGTCGACAAGCCGCCACGCGTGACCATGTCGATGCAGGGTGAGGAGATCAAGAAGGTGATCGAGGCGATCGCCAAGTACGGCAACGCCAACATCGTCGTGTCGGAGAAGGTGAAGGGGAACGTCACGATGGTCATCAACGACCGTCCGTGGCGCGACGCGCTGGAGGCCGTGATCAAGACCAATGGCTACTACCTGGTGCAGGAGGAGCGCGGGATCCTGCGGGTGGTCGACAAGGAGGGGCTCTCGACGCACGTCGAGCGCAAGCTCTTCCCGCTCCGGTTCCTGCGGCCGAAGGGGACCTACGTCGCCAAGCTCGACAGCGAGTACATCGAGGAGCGCCAGC
>CAYRQC010000354.1:0-12474 GCA_964426265.1 uncultured Phycisphaerales bacterium
GCTCGCTCCGCCTCGTGATCTCCGCGGGCGAGGCGCTCCCGCCACAGCTCCTCACCGACTTCACGAGCCGCTTCGGCGTCGAGATCCTCGATGGCATCGGCTCGGCCGATTGGTAGCAGTCGAGCACGACCAGGGCCCCGACTCGGTGCGCCTTCTCGATGATCGCCTTGGCATCTTGCAGGTAGGCACTCTTGTAGAGCACGTGCGAGATCGGGACGAGCAGCGTCTGCTCGTCGATCGCGTCGAGCAGCAGCTCGGTCGGCATCGTCATGCCGTCGGGGGAGGGGACCTCGCGGATGACGGCACCATCGCGCGCGCGCGCCTCCCAGACGTACATCACCGTCGGGAAGTTGAGTGACGAGTAGACGATCTTGTTGCGCGGCGGCCGGTAGTCGAAGCAGCTCGCCACGATCGACTGGCAGAGCGAGACGTTCTGCTGCATCACGATCGAGCCGGGCGCCGCGTCGAGGATCTCGCAGAGCACGTCGCCGGCGCTGCCCGGCATCGCCCACCACCCCTCGGCCCACGACCGGATGCCGCGCTCGGCCCACATCCGCGCATATTCGGCGAGCGAGTCGAAGACGCCGCTCGGCATCGCGCCGAGCGAGTGGCTGATGAGGTAGGTCGAGCGCGCGAGGATCGGGAAGTCGGCGCGCCGCGCGAGCAGGTCGGCCTCTTCGGCCACGGTCGATGGCGTCAACCGCGACTGCGCCGTCGTCGTGGGCGACGCTCGGTTGGCCGTTGCTTGATTGGAGGTCGCCGCGTTGGACGTTCCACTCGAAGGCGTCCCGATCGGCTTCACGCGTCACCTCCGGCCTTGCCCGGCTTTGCCCGGCCCGTGAGCTTGGCATCGGGAATCCGCAGCCGATCGACCACGCGGCCGGCGGCGAGCGCGTCGAGGATCTCCGGCACGTCGGCCGGCGTCACGCCGCCGTACCAGACCTGCTCGGGGTAGATCACGACCGTCACCCCGTGCGCACACTGATCGAGACAGCCGGCCGAGTTCGCCCGCACCAGCCCCTTCTGCCCGCGCTGCTCGAGCAGCTCCTTGAAGCGCGCCCTCACCTCGGCCGACCCTTTGGCCGCGCAGCAACCGCGCGGCGACTCGGGTGGCCGTACGTTCTCGCAGACGAAGAGATGATGCTCGAAGCGACCCACGCGCGCTCCTTCCTCAACCTGTCGCCGGATCCTCGGCGAGCGCGCCTTGCAGCAGCTCGCGCGCGAGGATCAGCCGCTGGATCTCGCTCGTCCCTTCGTAGATGCGCAGCGCACGCACCTCGCGATAGAGCCGCTCGACGACACTGCCTTGCACGACCCCGATCCCACCGTGCAGTTGCACCGCACGGTCGACGATGCGCGACGCCGCCTCGGTGGCGAAGAGCTTGGCGAGCGACGATGCCGCGCCACATAGCCCCTTGCGATTCGCCACCGTGCCGGCGGCCTCCTGGTCGAACAGCCACGCCGCGCGCTCGACCGCCAGACGCGCCAGCTCGAGCTCGGCGAAGGCATCGGCGAGCTGCGCCTTCAGCAACTGCAGCTCGGTGAGCGCCTTGCCGAACTGCCGCCGCGCCCGCATGTGGCGGCGTGCTTCCGCGAAAGCCCGGGTCGCCAGCCCGACCGCCGCCGCGCCGACGCTCGCGCGGAAGCGATCGAGCGTCGCCAGCGCGATCTCGAGCCCCTCGCCCTCGGCGCCGAGCCGCTGGCGCGCCGCCACTCGGCAACCACGCAAGACGACCCGCCCGATCGGATGGGGCGCGAGCAGCTTGAAACGCTCCGCGACCTCGAGGCCCGCAGTCGCCGCCTCGACCACGAACGCGACGTGCTTGCCATCGTCGGCGAGCCGCGCGAAGACGCAGTAGAAGTCGGCGATCCCGGCGTTGGTGATCAGCGTCTTCTCACCATCCAGCACGTAGTCGAGCCCGTCGCGCCGTGCGGTCGTGCGGAGGTTGCGGGCGTCGGAGCCGGCCTCCGGCTCGGTGAGCGCGAAGGCGGGAATCCGCGCCCCGAACGCCGCCGCCTCGAGCCAGCGCGACTTCTGCTCGGGCGTGCCGGCGATCCGGATCGGACAGCTTCCGAGCCCTTGCAGCGCGAGCAGCGAGTCGGCGAAGCCGGAGATGCAGGCGACCTCGGTGCGCGCGACGCAGAGGCTGCGCGCCTCGCCCATCACCACCTCGTGCAGCAGCCGCGTGCCGGCGAGCACCTGCACCACCGCGCGCGCCGCGGCCGCTTCGTCGAGTCGACCGGCGGCGAAGCTGTCGTCGATCGCCACCAGCGGCTCCGCGAGCCGCTCGCGCGCGAAGCGGATCAGCTCGCGATGGCGCTCGTCGAGGAACGGCGTCGGCAGCGCCGCGACGCGCGGGATCAAGGCCGCGGCTCCGTACGCGCGAAGCGGGGCGCCCGCTTCTCGACGAACGCGCGGTTCGCCTCGGCGAAATCGTCGTGGCCCATGCAGAGCGCCTGCGCCTGCGCCTCGGCCTCGATCGCGGTTGCGAGGTCCATCGACTGCTCGCGGTTCAACATCTCCTTGGTCATCTGCAAGCCGAGCTGCGGGCCGTCGGCCAACTCGCGAGCCAGTGCTTGCACACGGGTTGCCAGCGCGTCGCCGGCAGCCGCTCCAGCGGTCGCGTCCGCGACCACCTCGTGATAGAGGCCGATCCGCAACGCCTCATCCGCCATGATGAAGTGGCCGCGCATCAGCAGGCTGGTCGCGTGGCCGAGCCCGACGATCCGCGGCAGCAGGTAGGCCGCTCCCATGTCGGCGCCCGACAGCCCGACGCGGGTGAAGAGGAAGGCGATCTTCGCGGTCGGCGCCGCGATCCGGAAGTCGGCCGCGAGCGCCATGACGGCGCCCGCACCGCAGGTGGTCCCGTTCAGCGCGGCGATGATCGGCGTCCGCAGCTCGCGCATGTTGCGGATCAGCTCGCCGGTGAGGCGCGTGAAGCGCAGCAGCTCCTCCGCCTCCATCGAGAGCAGCGGCTGGATGATCGCGAGCGCATCGCCGCCGGAGCAGAAGGCGCGTCCGGTTCCGGTCAGCACGACGGCGCGCACTTCGGGCCGCTGTTGGAGCAGCCGGAACGTGTCGGTCAGCTCGCGGTAGCTCTCGAAGGTGAGTGCGTTCAGCCGATCGGGACGATCGAGGCGGAGGGTGGCGACGCCGGAACCGTCTTCTTCGTAGCGGAACGTCGTCGGTTGCGGGCGGCTCATCGCGCCCGTTTTACGGCGCGCGGCCGCCATCCGGATCGGGCGGCAGCGCCGCCGTCGCCTCGATCTCGACTTTCGCGCCCGGCTCGAGCAGCCCTTTCACCTCGATCAATGTGGCGGCGGGATAGCAACGCCCGAGGATCGCGCGATGGTGCTCGCCGACCGCGGGCAGGGCGCGCCGGTACTCCTCCTTGTCGGTGACATAGAAGGTGAGACGCAGCAGGTGCTCCGGAGCGCCGCCCGCCGCCGCCAGCACCGCGCGCACGTTGCGCAGCGCCTGCGCCCATTGCTCGGCGAAGTCGGCGGAGACCAGCTCCTCCCGCTCGTTCCAGCCGACTTGACCGGCGATCGCCAGCAGCCGCGCGCCCGCCGGCGCGACCGTCCCGTTGCTGTAGCCCTTCGGACGGGGCCAGCCCTCCGGCAGCACCGCGCGCGGCTCGCCGCTCATCCCGCCAGCTCCCCGCCATCGAGCGTCATCGCCAGGCCGTTGACCGCCGCCGCCGACTCGCTCATGAGGTAGCTGATCGCGCCGGCCACCTCGTCGGGCTTGATCAGCCGCCGCTGCGGAACGCGGGCGAGGATCCGATCGAGCGCCTGCTCGGCCGTCAGGCCGGTCTTCGAGGCAATGCGTGCGAGCGCGCGGCGCGTCATGTCGGTGTCGACGTAACCAGGGCAGACCGCGTTGGTCGTGATCCCCTTGCCGCCGTACTCGATCGCGGCCGCGCGCACGAGGCCGACCGCCGCGTGCTTGCTCGCCGTGTAGGCCGCGACGTAGGGCGCGCCGGCCAGTGCCGCGATCGAGGCGACGACCACGATCCGTCCCGACCCGCGCGCGACCATGTCGGGCAGCACCGCGCGCAGCGGCCGGAAGACACCCCAGCAGTTCACCGCGAGCGCCCGCTCGAAGAGCTCGTCGGAGCTCTTGTCGAGCGGCGCGCTCTCGGCGATCCCGGCCGAGAGGACCAGCCCGTCGAGCGGTCCGCAGAACTCGGCGGCCGCCTGCATGCCGGTCGCGACCGACTCGGCGAGCGTGACATCCATCTCGACGGTGCAGACGCGCAACGGCCCGCGACCGCTCCCGGCCCGCTCGACCTCGACGCGCGCCTGGTCCAACACCTCGCCATCGCGTGCCGCGAGCACGAGGGCGAGCTCCCGCCGCGAACCGGCGGCGAGCGCACGTGCCGTGGCCAGCCCGATGCCGCGGCTCGCACCCGTGATGAGGATCGAACGCGCTGCGAGCATGGCTTGGGAATCGGCGAAGGGAGCCCGGCGCCGGCCGTGGCGCCGGGCAATCGGTCAAGTGGACACGGCGCTCAGTTGCCGGCCGCCTTGTCGAGGTTGCTGACCCGAATCGGCGAGTCGAGCCGCACCGCCAGCTCGTTCATCAGTGCCTGGAACTCTTCGGCGGTGCGAATGGCGGCCGGTTCCTGATCCCACGCCGCGACCGTGTAGAAGGTCAGTTTGCGCGAGATCGCGGAGAAGGTCACGCCGATGACGTCGGTCGGGTTGTTCACGAATCCGGTCGCGGTGCGCCCGTTCGCCAGGATCCCGACCCCGAGCGCACCGGTCACACCGTTGCCGACGTTCGCCGGTCCAAAGCTCGAGACGCGCATCCAGCTCTGGGCGCCCGACGCCTCCTCCTTGCGCAGACCCCCGGCGTTCATCGCGAACGCGAGCGCATGGTCGCCTCGCGTGATCGTCACGTCGTGCCGCATGAGACGGCCACCTGCGTAGTGCGTCAGGCGCCAACGCAGGTCGAACGCCTCGCGGCCGATCCGCGCGCCGAAGAGGACGATCTCGGCCTCGATCGCGGCGGGGCCATCCTTGATCATGCGGAACTGCGCCGAGTCGAAGCCGGCCATCGGCACGACGCTGCGCTTCTCCGCGAACCCGAACGAGCCCGCACCGAAGCCGCCAGCCTCCCCGAGCAGGGAGCCACCCCACGTCTGCTTGGAGAGGTCCATGAAGTCGCCGACAAACGCCGGGTTGTCGGCCGAGAAGCTCAAGTTGCGCTCACGCTTGCCGATCACGTCGAGGCACATGCGCGAGTCGAAGAGCAATCGCCAACCGTTGGTGTCGGTCTCGAAGAGCGGACCGTCGCACTGGTAGAGGCCGTCGCCCTGCACGTGGCCGCCGTCGAGGACGGCGTTGTTCGTCTCCACGTAGTTTCCTTCGCCCTTCAACACACCACCCTCGCGGCGCGTGTTCGCACGCACGAAGAGGCCGCCGTTCACGCGTGGACCGATCTTCTTGCCGAGGCGCGTGAACTGCGGCGACGCAACCGCGACAAACCGCTTCTCTCCCGCTGCAAAATCACAGATGACGAGCAGGGTGTCGGGCGTGCCGTCGAGGTCCTTGTCGATCACCTGTGCCGGCAGCTCGGGCGCCGGATCGGACGCAGAGAGGAAGTCACCCCGGTCCGGGTAGACGTTCGCCGAAAGCAGGTGCACCGAGAAGTCGCGCTCGTCGAACTGCCGGAAGCGCGCGCGCACCTCCGTCAGCGGAATCTCGACCGGCTCATGGTTGCGCACCATCGAGCGCGAGTTCGTGAGCTCGATCGTCGTGTACGCCGTACCGAGCAACGCTTCCGGTGAGGCACAAGCAGCGGCCAACAACGGCGCCGCGACGGCGAGCCGGAGGCTCCGCCTAGCCAACGAAATCATGCTGATCCCTCCCTCGAGCGGTCGCGCCGGACTTTTGGTCAATGCGCCACGCGGCCGATGCGCCACACATCGACCGCCAACGCATTCCCCATTCGGCCCGATTGCGGGCGGTTCGTCAACGGGCGGCCGGCAGCGCACCACACTGCGGCCACCAGGAGGCGTCGCCGAGTTCGCCGCGGCAGCAGGACACTCCCCACCGTCTCCCCGAGTTGCCCACGCCGAACAGCCCACTCAAACCGGCGGCTCCGGCACCGTCACCGGCCGCGTCCCGTGATAGGCGAAGACGCGCGTGTGGAGGCCGCCGCGAACGAAGAAGTCGCCCTCGATCCGCATCCAGGTCGGGGCCGTCGCGCGGACGAGATCATCGAGGATCTGATGCGTGACCGCCTCGTGGAACGTGCCGACATCGCGAAAGCTCCATAGGTAGAGCTTGAGCGACTTGAGCTCGACACAGCGGTCATCGGGGACGTAGCGGATCTTGATCGTCGCGAAGTCGGGCTGACCGGTCTTCGGGCAGAGACAGGTGAACTCGGGGCAATCGATCGCGATGAGGAAGTCGCGCCCGGGCCGCGGGCTGTCGAACGTCTCGAGATCGCGTGAGGGGCGGGTGGTCATCCGAGCTCTCCGTCGCGGCGAACCAGGGGCAGCTTCCCGTTCTGTTCAGGTGGTCGTCCCGTCGGGTTCCAGTCGTTCTCTCGTCCGGCGTCGCCGCGCGCCGATCTGGGTAGAGAGGCGCGGGAACGCTATCACCACACGCTTCCCGGACCGTGCGCCAGGAGCTTCGAATGATCGTCTCGCTCGCCGTCGCCGTGCTGCTCGCCCCCCGCCAGGAGGGCGACACGCCGCTGCCGGCCGAGAAGGCGGCGCCGCCTGCGGCACTCCCGGCCGGCCCGCCGCCCTACGTCTTCAGCGAGGTCGCGAAGGCGAGTGGCGTCGACTTCGTGATGGAGTGCGGCGAGGCGACCAAGCCGCGGCTGGTCGACCAGATCGGGTGCGGGATGGCGTGGTTCGACTATGACGGCGATGGCCGCCTCGACCTCTTCTGCGCCAACGGCTCCTACCTCGCCGCCTGGCAGGGCAAGGAGAAGAGCCCGCGCACCCACCGGCTCTATCGCAACCTCGGCGATGGCAAGTTCGAGGACGTCTCGGTCAAGGCGGGAGTGGCGAGCAATCACTGGGGCTGCGGCGTGGCGGTCGGCGACATCGACAATGATGGCGACAGCGACCTCTACGTCGCCTGCTGCGGCTTCAATCTCCTCTATCGCAACCAAGGGGACGGGACGTTCGCCGAGGAGGCGGGACGCGCCGCGGTCGCCTTCGACGGCGTGACGCCGGGCGCGACATTCGGCGATGTCGACCTCGACGGCGACCTCGACCTCTACGTCTCCGCCTACCTCGAGTTCGACCTTGCGAACCCGCCCAAGGCGTTCGGTCGCAAGGTGCGCAACATGGACATCTCGTTGGCGCCGAACCACCACAAGGGGGCGCCCGACAAGCTCTTCACCAACGTCGGCGGCGGGAAGTTTGCCGACACCACCAAGAAGTCGGGCCTCCTCACCGACGAGGAGGAGCACGGCTTCACCATCCTCATCCTCGACTGCACGGGCGACGATCTCCCCGACGTCTTCGTCGCGAACGACCGCACGCCCAACCTCTTCTATCGCGGCACCAAGTCGGGGCGCTTCGAGGAGGTCTCCGACGAGTGCGGGCTCGCCGTGTCGCGCGAGGGGAAGGAGCAGGCGTGCATGGGAATCGGCATCGCCGACCTCAACGATGACCTGCTTCCCGAGATCATGGTCACCAACTTCCACGGCGAGTACAACGCGCTCTACATGTCGCTCGGCGGATCGCAGTGGGAGGACGAGCCGCGGCCGATCGAGCGCGCCAAATCGAGCCGCCCGTTCGTCGGCTGGGGCATCGGCTTCTTCGATCTCGAGTGCGACGGTGACGAGGACCTCCTCATCATCAACGGCCACATCAATCCGCAGTTCGAGACCGAAGTGCCCAAGGTGATGGAGTACAAGGAGCGGCCGCTCCTCTACCGCAACGAAGGCGGCATGAACTGGACCGAGGTCGGCGAGCTCTGCGGCAACGCGCTGAAGGAGCCGCACAGCGGTCGTGCCTCCGCCTACGCCGACTACGACGACGACGGCGACATCGACGTGGCGATCGCCGACGTCGACGGCCCGATCCGGCTGTTCCGCAACGACACGCCCGACCGCGGGCACTTCCTGCGGGTGAAGGTCGAGGGCGACGGCAAGCGCAACATCAACCGCGACGGCTACGGTGCACGCGTGATCGTCGAGGCGGGCGGCAAGCGGCAGACGCGTTGGGTCCTGGGCGCTGGCAGCTACCTCTGCCACAACGACGTGCGCGCCCACTACGGGCTCGGCGCGAACACCAAGGTCGATCGCATCACGGTCCGCTGGCCGGGAGGCACGGAGGACGTGGTGCAAGGGCCGCTCGACGTCGATCGGACCATCGTGATCCATGCGGGCGCCGGCCGGGTGGCCGAGATCGTCGATGGCAAGCGGGTCGAGATCAGCAAGCCCGCGGCACCTGCGTCGGGTCAGTGACTCAGCTGCCGCCGCCTACCGCGCTGCGAGGAACGGCCGGCGGCACGCTCTTCTGGAGCGCCTCGAGCTGCTGCTTGAGCTCCGCGATCGTCTTCGCCAGCTCCTCGATCGTCGGCGGCGGCGGCGCGACCGTGACCGGCGTGGCCGCGGCCTTCTTCGCCTCCTCGATCTGGCGCAGCGCGTTGCCGACCACGAAACGCAGGAAGCGGGGGCCGTCCTGCACCTCGGCGAGCTTGCGAAGCAGCGGCTCCGCCTCGATCACCTTGAGGTCCGCGATCGCACCGATCGCCGAACGCTGGCCGTCGGTCCCGTTCTTGGCCGCGGCATCCATCAGGAGCTGGACCGCCTCGTCGCGCCGCTTCTCGAGCAGCTTCGGCGAGAGCGCGCCGAGTGACTGCAAGCCGAGGCTCTTGCGCGCATCCCCGTTGGTCCCGCGCGCCATCGCGAAGACCTCGTCCACCGCCATGCCATCCTCGAGCGCGAGCCGCGCCCGCAGCGCCGACGCGCCGACGCGATCGTTCGGCGACGGGTAGTCCGTGGCCGCGCGCAGCGCGACCAGCGCCGCATCGCCGCCGACCTTGGCGAGCGCCTCGCAAGCCGCCGACTGCATGCTGTAGGAGAAATCGCTGACCAGCGCGGAGGCCAGCAGCGCCGAGGTCGCCTCGCGCGTATCGCCGAGCTCCTTCGCAACTTGACCGAGGGCCGCGGCGCAGGCGCGTCGCACGCGCGAGTCGGCATCCTTCAAGCCGGTCGACAGCACGGTGACTACACCCGCTCCGCCGAGCTTGCCGAGCCCGCTCGCGGCCGCCACGCGCAGATCGCGGTAGTCCTTGCCGGCGATCACGGCGATCAGTGCCTTGCGCGCCAGCTCGAGGTCGTCGCTCGTCGGTAGCTGCTCGATCGCCAGCATGCGCGCCACCGCGTCGTGGTCACCGCCCTGCGCGATGAAAGCGAGCTCCGCGCTCGTCTTCTTGAACTCGATCTCCTTCAGCAGTGCGTTGCCCTGATCGAACGCCACCATCAGCGGCGCGCTCGCGGCGGGCAGGCGGATCTCTTGCTCCTTGGCGCCGAGCCACGCCGTGTGGCGTGCGCGACCCTCCGCACAGACCACCTCGATCGGCACCGGATAGCGGAAGAGCGGCACCATGTTCGAGGTGTCCTGCGTCTGCTTGACCGCGAGGACCACCTCTTTCTTGGCCGCATCCCAGGTCTGGCTCACGGTGAGCTTGGGATGACCGCCGAGGTAGACGAACTCCTCGAAGAGCCAGTGGAGGTTCTGCCCGGTCGCCTCCTCGATCGCGTCCTCGAGGTCCTGACTGTCGACCAGTTGGCCGGCGTGCTTGGTGCAGTAGTGGTTCATCGCCTTCCACCACGCCTCGTCGCCGAGCAGCGTCCGGATCATGTGCAGCACCGACGCGCCGCGGACATAGACCGCGTTGCTGCCGTCCCCCTGCGGTCCGCGATTGAAGAAGCTCTCGACCAGCGGGCGCGGGCCGCCACGCGTCATCGACGCGACCGCCGACTGCTGGTTGCCGCGCATCTCGAGGCGGAAGGCGTCCTCGCCGTTCACCTTCTCGTTGTAGAGGCACTCGAAGAACTGCGCGAAGCCCTCGTTGAGCCAGAGGTGGCGGAAGGTGCGGCAGGTGAGGTAGTCGCCCCACCACTGGTGCGCCAGCTCGTGCGCGACCAGCCCCTGGCTCTCGCGGTCGAGATGCTCGCGCTCGTCGTGCAGCGTCGAGTCGGTCTGCGTCGTCGCGGAGATGTTCTCCATGCCGCCGACGATGAAGCTCTGGACCGCGACCTGGCTGTACTTCGGATACGGGTACGGAACGCCGATCTTGCTCGCGAAGAACTCGATCATGTCGGGCGTCTGGCCGAAGCTGCGCCGCGTCTTCGCCTCGCCGATCCCGCGTTGCACGTAGTACTCGACCGGAATGCCGCGCCAGTCGTCGGTGTACTTCTCGTAGTCGCCGACGCAGAGCGAGATCAGGTAGGTGGTGAACGGGAAGTCGAGCGAGTAGTGCCAGGTGGTCCAGCCATCACCGAGCGGCTTCTTCTCCACCAGCTTGCCGTTGCTCACGGCCGTCAATCCGTCGCGCACCGTGAACTCGCCTTCGAAGCAGGCGCGATCGCTCGGGTAATCCCAGGTCGGGATCCAGTGGCGATTGTCCTCCGCTTCACCCTGGCTCCAGATCTCGTAGTGGAGTTTCGGCTGATCGGCGGTCGGCTGGATGAACCAGAGGCCGCGCTTGGGATTGGTGACGGCATAGCGGATCTCGACGGCGAGCGCCTGACCCGCGGTCGACGGCGCCAGCAGCGTCACGTTCACGCGCGGGCTCTCGTAACGGAACGGGACGGCGGTGCCGTCGATGGTGACGGCCTGGATCTCCATGTTCTCGGCGTCGAACCAGATCTCGCTGACGCCCGACAGGAGCGCGATGACGTGGTTCGTCACCGCACCGCTGAAGCTCTTGGCCTGCTCATCGAGCTTCAGCCGGAGGTCGATCTTCGTGAGGTCGTACGGGCGGTTCGCCGTGGCGCGATCGTCGCGCATCGGGCCGAAGCTCGGCTTGATCTCGACCGGCGGCTCGCCACCGCGGAACTGCTGCGCGAGAGCAGCCGGTGCCGCGGCTACCGCGATTGCCGAGAAGAGGAGCGCTGCGCGGATGCGGCCGAAGCAGACGTGATCGCAGAGGTCGTGGCCAGCGACGACGCGGCCGGAGCAACGCGATGCAGGCACGGTCATGACCCTCTCTCCTTCATTCAATGGAAGGCCGATGCTTGTACCGAGCCAGCGACCTCGGGCGCAATGAGACAGAGAAGTTCGCGCGCGGAGTGCGCCCCTCGTCTGGCTCGGTCCGCGATTCCTGCTCACGCTCTCAGCGCGAGGTCGGTTCTGGACGATCGGGAGCGATCGTCAGCCCGCCCGAGGCGCGCAGCGTCACCTTGTAGACCTCTCCCTTCACCAGCTTCATCGAGGGCGCCTCGCCATGGGCCGCCCGTACGCCGAGCTTCGCAGCGCGCGCCGGATCGTTGGCGAGCGCCCAGAAGTCCTGCCACACCTCTTCCTCGACCGCGGTCATCGGGGCATCGCCGCCGTACGCCGCGGGGCGCGCGCCCTGCCGATCGATCAGCGTCCCTTGGCTTGGCGCCTGGTGCTCGCCGAAGAGCCGCCGGAAGAGCACGAGCGACGCCGCGCGCAGCGGATCGCCCTGCTCGACGCAGAGGTCCTCGAACTTGACGACCCACGCATCGACGTAGACGACGTCGCCGTCGATCGTGATCTCCTGCGCCGCGCCGAGCGGGTCGCCCGCGCCGTCGACCTCCTCGAACCGCACGCGCGTCGTGAGCTTGCCACCCACCTCGGCCCGGTCGATGACGACGAGCCGCGCCACGCGCCGCTCGACCTTCTGCAGCTTGAGCGCGAGCGCGATCCGGTCGATCTCGCGCTGCTTGGCGGCGACCTCTGCGGTGAGCTCCGTCACCTCGCGTGCCCGGGCCGCGAGATCGTCGCGAACGCGCGTGAGATCGGCGTCACGCGCCGCCAGCTCGCGCGCGTGGTCGGCATCGCCTTGCGTGAGCCGGTAACCGAACCACCCCGCAACTCCCAGCACCGCGACGAAGCCGAGCTTCGCCACGTTGCCCAGGAACGCGTTGGCCTGACCCACTGCCGACATCGCGCCCACCCTCCGCAAACGTGCGGGGCGGATGGTAGCGGGTGACCGTCGCAGGCTGCACGATCGGGGCCGGTCGCGGCGTATCGTGCGCACTCGCCACGCGACGACTCGACCCCACTCGAAGGAGGATCCCGCGATGCTGAAGCCCGGTGATGCCGCTCCCGATTTCACGCTCCTGAACCACCACGGCGGCGCGGTGCAGCTCTCCAAGTTGCGCGGCAAGAACGTGGTCCTCTGGTTCTATCCCAAGGCCGATACCCCTGGCTGAACCAAGGAGGGCTGCGGATTCCGTGATCGAATCCGCGACTTCGGCGATCGGAGCACCGTGATCCTCGGCGCGAGCTACGACAGCGTCGA
>CAYRQC010000355.1:0-9933 GCA_964426265.1 uncultured Phycisphaerales bacterium
ACGCCGACCGCGATCGTCGTCGACATCAGCGAGTCGATGGCGATGAAGGAGCTGATGCTCCAGTGCCACGGCAGCCAACGCGACTGGCTGGAGCGGCAGCACGGCGCGCGCGACCCGGTCGCATCGATGAAGCAGTGGGCGGCGACTCGCGGCAAACGCGTCGGCGTGACCTTCGGCGAAGGCTTTCGCCAGCACCGAGCCCACGCGTTCCCGCGCACGCCGCTGCTCGAAGAGCTGCTCGGCAGTCGCGCGAAGCCGGCCTGACTGCGCCGCGTTTCGGTCCGCGCCGCGCCGGTCAACCGCCCCGCGCTCCGCCAGCCGGTCGGTCCAATCGGGCGAGGAACTCCTCAGCCTCCGCGACCGACGCGACGCCGGCCCCGAGGTCGCGCAGGAGCCCGTCCGCAAGCCCATAGATCCAGCCATGCAGCGCGAGCGGCTGACCACGCCGCCAGGCGTCCCGGACCACCGTCGCGCGGCAAAGATGGCCGACCTGCTCGATCACGTTGAGCTCGCACATGCGGTCGATGCGCGCGTCGCCGGAGAGCGCGTCGACCTCCGCCGCGTGGCGGTGCCACAGGTCTTCGACGTGGCGCAGCCAGTGGTCGATCAGGCCGAGCGGCCGCCCCTCGAGCGCCGCGCGCACGCCGCCACAGCCGTAGTGGCCGCAGACGATGACATGCTTCACGCGCAGCACGTCGATCGCGTACTGCAGCACCGACAGGCAATTGAAGTCGGTGTGCAGCACCAGGTTGGCGACGTTGCGATGGACGAAGACGTCACCGGGCAGGAGGTCGACGACCTGGTTCGCCGGGACGCGGCTGTCCGAGCAACCGATCCAGGCGTACTCGGGCGACTGCTGGCTGGCGAGACGCGCAAAGAAGCCGGGATCGTCGGCCGTCATGCGCTGCGACCAAGCGCGGTTTTTCTCGAGCAGCCGGGAGAGAGTCTTCATCTGCGCGAGAGTAGCGCCGCCGTCAGTCGAGCCGCGCCCCCGCGGCACGCGCCACCTGCACCAGCTCGCCGCGCCGCACCAGATCGGCGACCGCCTCGATGTCGCCGCCGAGCGCGCGATCGGCCTCGACTTTCGCCGACACGGAGCGGATCGCCTGGTGAACGGCGTTCAGCGGCGGCGTGCTCTTCAGCTTCGTCTCGAAGTCGAGCCCTTGCGCGGCGGCGAGCAGCTCGATCGCCACGACGCGTTCGGCGTTGGCGACGATCTGCAGCGCCTTGCGCGCCGCGATCGGCCCCATCGAGACGTGGTCCTCCTGGTTCGCCGAGGTCGGGATCGAGTCGACCGACGCCGGGAAGGCGAGCGACTTGTTCTCCGAGACGAGCGCCGCCGCCACCACCTGCAAAATCATGAAGCCGGAGCAGAGGCCGGGCTGCGGCGTGAGGAACGCGGGCAATCCGGAGAGCGCCGGGTTCACGAGCTGCTCGACGCGCCGCTCGCTGATCGAGGAGAGGTCGGCGACCCCGGCCGCGATGTGATCGGCCGCCGCTGCGATCGGCTGGGCGTGGAAGTTGCCGCCCGAGAGGATCTCGCCGCCCCCCACCTCATCGTCGGCGAAGACGAGCGGGTTGTCGGTCGCCGAGTCGATCTCGATCTCGACCACGCGGCGCGCCTCCGCCAGCGCATCGCGACAGGCACCATGCACCTGTGGCGCGCAACGGAGCGAGTAGGGATCCTGCACCTTGTCGCAGTTCAGGTGCGCCGCGAGGATCGGGCTCCCCGCGATCAGTGCATGCAGATTGGCCGCCGATCGCCGCTGACCGACCTGCGGACGCGCGTCGTGGATCCGCCGGTCGAACGCCCGGTTGGTCCCCTTCAACGCCTCGATCGTGAGGGCACACGCGAGGTCGATCGTCCGCGTGAGGTTCTCCGCGCGCAGCAGCGCCTCGGCCGTGAGCGCCGTCGTCACCTGCGTGCCATTGATGAGCGCGAGCCCTTCCTTGGGCGCGAGGACGATCGGCGCGATACCGGCGCGCGCGAGTGCGGCCGCGGTTGCCGTCCGCTCGCCGCCGAAGAGCACCTCCCCCTCACCGATCAGCGCAAGCGCCAGATGAGCAAGCGGCGCAAGATCGCCCGACGCCCCCACCGAACCTTGCGACGGCACGACCGGGATCACGTCCGCCGAAAGCAGCTGCGCGAGCTTCTCGACCAGCTCGATCCGGACCCCCGAACGGCCGGTCGCGAGCGTGCGGATGCGCAGCAGCATCAACGTGCGCACCGTCGCGCTCGGCAACGACGCCCCGACACCGCACGCGTGGCTGCGCAGGAGATTCACTTGCAGTTGCTCGAGCTCGCCGTCCGAGATGCGGACGCGCGCAAACTTGCCGAAGCCCGTGTTGACGCCGTAGACGCTCGCGCCCGATCGCAGGATCCGCTCGACCACGCGGCGGCCGGCGATGACGCGGCGCCGGACGTCGTCGCCGAGCGTGAGGCTCACGCGCTCGCCACCCAGCACGGGTGCGAGCTGGTCCAACGCAAGCGGCAGCGCGGTGAAGGTGAGCTCCATGGCGGGACGAGAGCGTAGCAGCCCTCCGGAGGGCTCGGCGTAAGCTGCCGCCCCGAGCCCGGTCCACTGGATGGCGGCCGCGCTCCAACGGACCCGAGGTACGAAGCGCCGTGACGCGAAAGAAGGATCCCCCAGGACCAAGCGCGCCGCGCGCGAGCGGGCCGCCCCGAGTCGAGTCGCCTCACTTCGAACCACCACGCGCTGAGCCACCCCGCGCCGAGCCGCCTCGCCCCAACCGTTTCGTCCACCATCTGCCGCGCGCCGGGCTGATCGTCTTCCTGATCGCGATCGTGATCGCCTTCCAGGCGGTGCTGCTGCCGTTCGTGCTGGCGATCTTCTTCGCGTATCTCATCTATCCGATCGTCTCGCGCCTCGAACGCATCCCGATCGGCCAGCGCCATCCACCGCGCTGGGTCGCGGTGATCACCGTCTATGCGCTCCTCTTCACGCTCGGTTGGTTCGGCGTGCCGCCGCTGGTCGGCAACCTGTCGACCCAGGTGCGCACGCTCGCGAGCGACCTGCCGAGCCACTTCCAGTGGGTCCAGAAGCAGCGCAAGACGGTCGACGACTGGATCGCGGGCAAGCTCGAGGTCGATCACCTCTCGGCACCGGCGCCGGAGATGATCTTCGACGACGTCGAGGCGCTGGCGATCGGCACGCTCGAGCCGCTCCCGGTCGGCGACGGCAACGAAGCGCTGCTCCTGCCAGCACCCAAGATCAGCGAGCCGCCGCCGCCCAAGGCGGACGCCGCGCAGCCGACCGTGGTCCAGCTCTTCGCGATCAACATCCACCTGCCCGGATCGGCTGGCAGCTCCGAAGAGGCGGCCAACGCGACGCGGATCGCCGATCCGGCCGCTTCCGACCACACTCCTGCGGATCATGGAACCGCTGCGAACCAAGGCGGACCGGAAGAGCCGAGCGAGGGAGTGGCGACGCCGCCCGTCGAGTCGTCGACGATCGATGCCGCCAAGCCGCGGCGCTTCTCCGAGGAGCGCGGACGAGCGTTCAAGAGCGAGCTGCGCGACGCGATCAACGCCGAGCTCAAGAAGCCCGGCCCGGCCAAGAGCGTCGCCGCCAAGGTCGAGCGCGAGATTGTCCCGGCGCTCGCGAAGAAACACCTCGAGATCCCCGAGGACGACCGCGATCTCGCCGTGCTGGCGCGCAACACCAGCGTGCGCGTGCGCGATGCGGTGAAGCAGGAGGACTACGCGGCGGTCTTCAACGCCTACATCGTCGCCGGGCTGGAGACGGCACGGCGCTGGGTGCAGGAGGAGCTGGCGG
Organism: uncultured Phycisphaerales bacterium; assembly: GCA_964426265.1. Classification (GTDB taxonomy): domain Bacteria; phylum Planctomycetota; class B15-G4; order B15-G4; family SIAN01; genus SIAN01. Next base: position 3,798 of record CAYRQC010000355.1, read on the forward strand.
GGCTGCTCGGCTGGGTGACCGGGCTCGCGCACGGCATCTTCGACTTCTTCATGGTGTTGATGCTGACCGCGTTCTTCCTGGTCTTCTTCCCGACCATCCGCGACTACTTGCGCGACCTGGTGGCGCCGCAGTACCGCGAGGACTACGGCCAGGTCCTGAAGCGCATCGACGTGCGCCTCTCCGGCGCGATCCGCGGCCAGGTGATCATTTGCATGGTGAACGCCGCGCTCACCTTTCCGTGCCTGTGGCTGATCGGCACGCACACCAACGCGACCAATCTCGCGAGCTACTCCGTGCTGCTGTCGATGCTCGCCGGTGTGCTCTCGATGATCCCGATCTTCGGCGTCATCCTCTCGACCGTACCGATGGTGATCCTCGCGCTCACGCAAGGATCGATCGGCGGTGCGCTGCTGGTGATCGCCGCGATCAGCGGCATCCACGCGATCGAGGCGTACATCCTGAACCCGAACATCCTCGGCCACAGCGCGAGCATGAACCCGATCATCGTGGTGTTTGCGCTGCTGGCGGGGAGGAACGCGGGGGGAATGCTGGGGGCGCTGCTGGCGGTGCCAGTGGCTTCGGTGCTGGTGTCGCTGTTCGGGTACTACAGACGATTGGTGGCTTCCGGGCACGGACCGGGGTCCGGCAGCACGGCCCCCGCCGATCGCTGGGATGACTGACGATGGATGCGCTACCCCGCGATCCGGGAGTCTCGCCATCTCGAACGTCGATCATCGCGGGCGCGCAAGTGCGTCACTCGATGGTCACCTCGACCGTGTTCGCGACGCCGAGCCGACCGGTGCACGCCTCGATCCCGATGGACTGCAGCGTCACTGTGAGGCCTGAGTATTCCGGGGGAATCGTGGTGGACCAGACGCGCACGCCATGGGCGTCGAACCCGCCCATGTCGACCTCGATGTACTCGGGGAGGCCGTTCGCGGTCACCGTGTAGAGCAGCATCAACTGGTATGGCGCCCCGCCCGACGTGGTGAACGCGAGCTTCTCGCCCACTGCGACCGACTCGGGAGCGGCCTCGAGCGCGATCTGGCACTCCGACTGCTCCTCGAGATCGAGGAGCTGATAGATCGCGACGTGCCGGTAGATGTTGATCGCGCCACTCGGCCATTCGATCTTGAGCTTGTCGACCTCCGTCGCGTCCCCAAGTCCAAAGTGGGCGACCAGGCTGTTCTGGCCGTGCGCGCCGGAGCCGCCCACGATCTGGCGGCTGAGGGTGTCGTCACCGACGTACACCGTGAGGCGTGCGCCGATCGCCGAGCGGTTGCTCGCCGTGCCGGTGAGCGCGACCTTCAACCAGTGACCCGCGGTCAACGTGTCGTTCCGGAAGAGCCTCAGGCCGCCGAAGACCTCCACGGTCCGCAGGTCGACGAAGGCGAGATCCATGTCGCCGTCGTTGTCGTAGTCGGCGGCGGCGCCGCCGCGCGTGTTGCCCGGGATGGCGACGCCGGACCTGGCGCTCTCGTCCCGGAACGTGCCGTCTCCATTGTTCACGTAGAAGTAGTTGAAGTGCGGGACCGCCGTCGTGACGCCGACGAACAAGTCCTCGAACTTGTCGTGGTCGGCATCGAAGAAGACCACGGCCCAGGATCGGTTGGCGGCCACGCCCGCGTGCTCTGCCACGTCGTCCGTGAACGTCCCGTCGCCATGGTTCAGGTAGAGCGGATTGCACGTGGGATCGAAGTCGAAGATCAGGTCGGACATGTAGAGATCAAAGTCGCCGTCGTTCTCGATGTCGGAGACGGCGACCCCCATGTTCGCGGTCGCATCGTCCCCGAGCCCTGGCGAGCCGGGGGCTGCATCGACGAACGCGCCGGCGCCGTCATTCAGGAAGAGGAGATCGATCGCGTCTTCCCGCTCCAATGCGGTGTGGCCGACATAGAGGTCAGGCCAGAGGTCCTCGTTCAGGTGCGCCGCGATGAACCCGAGCGTGGGCCGCATCATCTCCGGGCGATCATCGACCGTCGGCAGCCCGACCAGCGCCGTCACGTCGCTGAACGTCCCGTCGCCGTTGTTCCGATAGAGGAAGTCGGCATTCGCGCGGCTGCCTGCGTCCGCGGGCATCGCCCAGGTGCCGACAGAGAGGTCGAGGAATCCGTCGCGGTCGTAGTCGAGGAAGCCGCCGATCGCGTCGCGATAGCCGGGATAGTCGGGCCCGAGCGGCGGATCGGCGAGACCATCGACGCCGGCCTCCGCAGCGACATCGACGAACAGCGGAAAGCCGATCGGGATCGAGCCCCCACTCTCGATGAAGCGGTTCTTGAGGAGCAGGTTGGCGGGGCCGTCGATCGGCCCTCCGATGAACATTGCGTCCTCGTGATCGGTGAAGACGTAGAGGTCGACGTCGCCGTCGTTGTCGTAGTCGCCCGCCACGGCTCCCATGAACTCGACGTTCTGGAACGACGGCAGCAGGTCGTTTCGGAGCTCGAACTTCCGGTTCCCGAGGTTCCGGTATAGCTCCTTCTTCCGACCCTTCCCGTTCACGATGAACAGGTCCTGCCAGCCATCGTTGTCGAAGTCGAGCCAGGTGACGCCAAGACCGTGGATGTTCAGGCTGTACATCTCGGTACCGCTGAAGCCCGAGCGTGCAGAGACATCGGTGAACCGCACTTGCCCCTGCAGCAACGGAGCCGGAAGCACGGTGCAGGCGATCAGGACGGCTGCCCTCACTCCGAAGTGCACACCCGTCGTCGGCGACCGCGTCGAAATCCCCGCGCCTCTTGCACTCATCGCCATGCTCCAGAGCTCGATAAAAATGGTGAGAACTCGTCGGAAGTCAGTCTTGGGTGGTCGACGACCGCCGCATCGGGCACGCGTTCGAATGGTACGGAATGCACCTCGTAGCGGGGATCCACCGCTGTCCATGGGTCGTTCGGCACGCGCGACGATAACGACCGTACTCTCCCGCACGTCGCAGCTCGCTGGCGGCAACGCCTACCCCGGTGGTGCAGCTCGCAGTCGCGATCGAATCGGCGGCGTGCCGCGCAGGAAACGGCGGAATCTGCGGGTCGGCCGACCCCGCCATCTCAACCCACCGCGCACTTTCTTCCGATGGAAAGGCGTGCTCGGAAGGCTCGGCGCGGCGGGACCCCCCGGAGGGTGGGTCCGTCGGCGGTGAGCGCGTTGGGCGGTGCAGCGGGCGGAGAAGGCGATGGATGTCCCGGCGATCGTCGGCATGGTGCTCAACATCGCCATGGTCGGCCTCGCGATCCGCATGGGCGGGGCGCCGATCAGCTCGATGCTCGATGGGCATGCCGGCATGGTGGTCGTCGGCGGGTCGTGCCTGGCACTGGTCACCAGCTACCGCACGGCCCAGCTCAAGGGGCTCGCCAGCCTGCTGAAACGGGTGATCGTCTACCCGATGCCCTCGCCCGAGAAGGAGATCGAACGGCTCACGGGGTTCGCAAACCTGGCGCGGCGCGAGGGGCTGCTGGCGCTCGAAGAGAAGATCGACGGCATCGACGACGAGTTTGAGGCGCGCGGGCTGCGGATGGTCGTGGATGGGCTGCCGGCCGACCAGATCCGCAAGGTGCTCGAGATCGAGCTCAACGCGCAGCTCGAACGCCATGCCAGCGGCAAGAAGATGATCGAGCGCCTCTCCGAGATGGCGCCGGCGTTCGGGATGCTCGCGACGCTGATGGGACTGGTCTCGATGCTGCGCAACATGAGCGATCCGTCGGGGATCGGCACCGGCATGGCGCTGGCACTGATCGCGACCTTCTACGGCTCGTTCGTCGCCAACGTCATCTGCCTGCCGCTCTCCGCCAAGCTCGGCGAGCACGGCAAGGAAGAGGCGATGGTGCGCTCGCTCATCATCGAAGGCGTGCTCTCGATCCAGGGCGGCGACAAGCCGCAACTGGTCGAGGAGAAGCTGAAGACCTTCCTGTCGCCGCGGGAACGCGAGCACATCGGCGCAGGGAAGTAGCGATGCCGATCAAGAAGGAAGAGGACGAGCCGTTCAGCGCGCCGCCGTGGATCGTCACGTTCTCCGACATGATCGGGCTGCTGACCAGCTTCTTCATCATGCTGCTCACCTACAGCTCCAAGGATGTCGCGAAGTTCCGCAAGCTGCACGGCGCACTGCTCGGGGAGTTCGGGCTGCTCGGCGACCCCAACTGCCCGGACTACGACGCGTTCCTGACGCCGCCCGAGGCGCTGCTGAACAAGGCGCGCAATGACGGGCTGCGCCACCAGCGCGACGATCTCGAGATGCTCACGGAGGGGACGCGGACGCTGGTCCAGAAGGGCGAGCTCGGCGATCGCGTGCAGTTCGACCAACTGGACGACGGCCTGCGGGTGCGCATCCAGGTCACCGGCACCTTCGCCGAAGGCTCGAGCCAACTGACGCCGGAGCTCGACCATGCGCTCGGCGAGATCGCCGATCTGCTGCGGCTGCATCGCTGCAAGGTCATCGTGGTCGGCCACTGCTGGGACGAGGGCCCTGCGGCCGCCACCGAGGAGGCGCGACTCGCGTTGTCGCAGATGCGCGCCACCGAGGCGGCGCTCTTCCTGGTCAAGACCGGTCACGTCAACCTCGACCGGATCGGGATCGCCGCGCGCGGCGCGCACGAGCCGCTCGCCAACGGCTCGACCGCCCATCCGCTCGCGGCCGCCATGAATCGCCGCGTCGAGATCCTCGTCCTCGCCGACGCGTGAGAAACGAGCCATGGCGATCAAGCCGAAGAAGGAAGAGAAGTTCATCGTGCCGGGCTGGATGGTCTCCTTCTCCGACATGATCGTGAACTTGATGTGCTTCTTCATCCTGCTGGTCACCATGGGACAGAAGCAGGAGAGCGGCTTCTTTGGCGCCGGCAGCGGCGAGTACACCGACGACATCCTGGCCGAGGGCAAGCCGGGCCTGATGCCGAGCGGGCGCACGTTGATCCAGGGCGACACCAAGTCGAGCCGCCACGACGCGCCCAAGATCAATCCCGTCGAGAAGGCGCACTGGGCCGACCTCGCGCGTGCCGACATGCACGACGAGTTCGACCGGCTCGCCCGCTCGCGCAGTCGGATCGACGATCCCAAGCGCAGCTTCCCGATCCCGATGGGCATCCGATTCGACCGCGGATCGGCGGCACTGAACGCCACCGATCGCCAACAGCTCGCGCTGCTCGCCCCCGCGATCGCGGCGCGGGAGGATCTCCTCGAAGTCGTCGCGGCCTGTGCGAAGGACGAGTGCTCCGACGCGCGGCGCACCTTGCAGCTCTCCTACGAACGCGCGCTGGTCGTCGTGGACGTCCTGCGAGCGGCCGGAGTTCCGGCGCGCCAGCTCATCCCGTTCGGCGTCGGCGAACAAGCCCCCGACGGCGTCGCGGACGCGGAGCCGGTCGCGCAGAACGCCGTGGCCCTGCGCTGGCGACTCACGACCGACGGGTGAGCGGCGACCCGGACTCACGCAGCCCCAGTCTGGGGTACTCGAGGTGGCGGCGGCTTCGGTCGGTGCGCGCTGATCATCGTCGTCACGCTGGCAATCGTGCCGTCGCTCCCGGTCAATCCACGCCACGTCTGCCGCTCTTCCGAAAACTTGCACCGTCCATTTGATTTCCATACGCTCGAGCATGCGAAGATCCTCAATACAATGCGGTCGCCGGTAGGAGATGTGTATGCAACGGTCGGACAAAGAGGGCACCAGTCCCAAGCACCTCATGTTCTCGCTCTGTCGCACCGTCGCGGTGTTTCCAGTCATCTTTGGTATCGCGATGCTATTGGCATCACGGATCACGACATCGGTCGAGAACCTGACAGCGTACCCCGCGATACCTACTACACAGGACGCACAGGCCCGATCGCCAACTACAACTGCCGCTCCATCGCCGCAAGTGCGAGCCACCACTGGCACTCAGATGGCATCGGAGATCCAACAGCCATTCTGGGCCACGTTTTCGGTGGACAAGAGGACCAAGCTATCGAAGTTGGGAATCCTGTGGGCCGGCTCGGCGACGATCTTCTTCTCGCTCTGCATCGCGGCGATTGTCATCATGCTGTGGCGCGCTCATGTTTACGTAAACGAGAATATGCAGCCAGGCTGCAGGTCGGCATTCTGGTCGATGTCCGGTGTCCTCATTCTTGCTTTCCCGATCGTCGCCTTCAGCGTCTTCCAAAGCAACAAGCTGTTTTG
>CAYRQC010000356.1:0-3611 GCA_964426265.1 uncultured Phycisphaerales bacterium
GTGGTCGCGCGCCGCGAGGCGCGTCTCGCGGCTCAGGGAACCGCGCTTGAACGCCTCCTCGAGGAGGTGGCGCGCCGTCTCGGCCTCGCGCGCCGCCTCGGTGCGCGAGGCGTCACTGACCGCGGTCCCACTCTTCCAGTAGGGATTCACGAAGCGGTCCATCAGCCCGTCGCGCAGGCCACCCGTCTCCTGCCAGCCGGCGGCGAGCAGCTCGCCTCCGCGTTGCAGCAGGCTCGCGAACGCCTGGCTCTTCTCGCTCTTCTCGGCGACTCCGAGCAGCGTCACGAGAAGGCGGGTCATGTCGGTCGAGGAGAGCTCCTGCGCACTGCCCGCCGTCGCCACCGGCTTCTCGCCCACCTTCTCGGCGTCGGCGATGAGGGAGCGCATCAGCTCGAGCAGGTTCTTCGCTTTCTGGTCGGTCGAGTCCCCTTCGAGTGCGTGCATGGCATCGTCGCGCGCCAGCTCGAGATAGAGCTTGGTGTGGCCGGTGAGCTCCCACAGCAGGTGGTAGACCTCCGCACGCAGCCGGAACGTCCGGCCGAGCTGGCGAGCGGCGAGTGGTGGCGCATTCGCGGCGAGCGCCTCCGGCTGCTTCAACTGCACCGCACCCGTGGCGTTGGTCAGTGCCTGCTGCACCAGCTCGCCGCGCTGGCTCTCGCTCCGCCGCGCGTCCTGCGCCAGCGCGTAGCGGAACTTGCAGAACTCGAGCTGCGTCGCCCAGTCGTGCTCGCCCATCGACTCGGCACGGAAGAGATCTTCGAAGCCGGCGTCGAAGTCGATGCGCGCCCGCCAGCGCAGGAAGCCGCGATAGAAGATCGTCAGCGCGTCTTCCTGGCCGTCCTTGGTGACCGCCACGATGTCGTCGAGCGCGATCGCGTAGAGCTGGTCGGGCGTCTTGTAGAGAGTGACGAGCGCCGGGCGCGTCTCCCCCTTCTTCTCGAAGTTGTCGCGCTCCCACTCCTGCGCCAGGAAGCAGTAGGCACGCGCACGGCCGAGCCGCGCCTCGCGGTCGCCGGTCCCGAGCTTGCGCGCCTCGTCCAGCGCGTTGTTGAACTTGTCGCGCGCGGTGAGCCAGTTCTCCTCGACGAACGCCGCCTGTGCCTGGTCCATGGCGCTGCGGAACGTCCTCTGTCGCAGCTCGTGATTCGACCGCTGCTGCGCGAACGCGAAGAGGAGCGCGCCGACCGCGATGACGGCGGAGAGGATCGCGATCGGTTTGTGCTTGCGGACCTGCCGCCAGCCACGCGCGAAGAAGCGCGTCCGGCGCGCGAGGATCGGCTCGCCTTCGAGGAAGCGCTCGAGGTCCTGCGCCAGCTCGAGCGCCGAGTCGTAACGGCGCCGCGGCTCCTTCTCCATCGCCGTCAGGATGTTGACCTCGAGATCGGCCGGCAGCTCGGGCCGCAGCGTGCGCGGCGAGCTCGGCTCCTGCTCCAGGATCTTCTGCAGGATCTCCTGGGTCGACTCGCCGCTGAAGGGCGGCCGGCCCGCGACCATCTCGTAGAGCGTCGCGCCGAGCGACCAGATGTCGGTGCGCCGATCGACCTCGCCGCGCCGGGCGCGGATCTGCTCGGGGCTCATGTAGAGCGGCGTGCCGACCATCGCGCCGGAGTCGGTGATCGATTCGCCCTGCTCCTGCCGCGCCAGCCCGAAGTCGGTCAGCACGAGCTTGCCGCCCGGCTCGACGATCATGTTCGCCGGCTTGATGTCGCGATGGATGATCCCGCGCTGGTGGGCGAAGTGGACCGCGCGCGCCGCCGTGCAGGCGAGCCGCGATGCTTGCACCGGATCGAGCCGACCGCCCTTCAGCATGCGGTCGAGCGGCGCGCCCTCGAGGTACTGCATCGCGTACCAGTGGATCGTGCCGGTCTGGCTGATCTCGTAGATCGGGACGATGTTCTCGTGGCTGAGCTGCGCGACCGCCTGCGCCTCGCGGAGGAAACGCTGGATCGACTTCTCGGTCGAGCCGAGCCCGGGCGGCAGCGCCTTCAGCGCGACGCGCCGGCCGAGCTTGCCGTGCAGCGCCTCGAATACGACGCCCATCGAGCCCCAGCCGAGCACGCGCTCGATCGAGTACTCGCCGAGCATGGTGCCGATCAGCTCTTGCAGCGGCACCCGCTCGGGCGGCGGATCGCGCTCCGCGTTCATGCGCTGTTCATCCGCCGAACTCGCTGCCGGGTGGGTCGGCGAGCGCCTGCTCGCGCAGCGTCCGCAGCGCGGCGAAGACCTTCGGCAGCACCTCGAGCGGCAGCGAGTTCGGCCCGTCGGAGAGCGCCGCGTCGGGGTTCTCGTGCACGTCCATGAAGACGAGGTCGGCGCCGGCGGCCACCGCGGCGCGCGCGAGCGTCGGCGCGAACCGGCGGTTGCCGCCGCTCTTGTCGCCGGCACCGCCTGGCTGCTGGACCGAGTGAGTGGCATCGAAGCAGACCGGGACGCCGAAGCCCTGCATGATCGGGATCGCGGTGAGATCGTTGACCAGGCGGTGGTAGCCGAAGAAGGTCCCGCGGTCGGTGACGATGACGTTCTCTGCACCGGCGTCGCGCAGCTTCAAGACCACCTGCTCCATCTCTTCCGGCGAGAGCCACTGACCCTTCTTGACGTTGATGGCGCGGCCGGTGGCGGCGGCGGCGAGCAAGAGGTCGGTCTGGCGGCAGAGGAAGGCCGGGATCTGCAGCAGGTCGACCACCTCGGCGGCGAGCGCCGCGTGCTCCGGCAGATGGATGTCGGTGACGAGCGGGACGCCAAAGCGCGCCTTCACCTTGGCCAGGATCGCCAGCGCCGCCTCGGGTCCGAGCCCGCGGAACGACTTGCCGGAGGTGCGATTCGCCTTGTCGAACGACGCCTTGAAGACGATCGGCAATCCGGCCGCGCGCGCCATCGCGATCGTCCGTTCGGCGTTGCGCAGCGTGATCGCCTCGCCTTCGACGACGCACGGGCCGGCGAGCAGCGTGAGCGGCCGGCCTGCGCCGACGATGAGATCGGCGATGCGAGCCGTACGCGTGGCGGCGTGGGTCATGGCGCGGGATTGTATGGTCACGCAGACGATGGGCGCTCACCCGACACTGTTGCTGACCGGCGCGAGCGGCCTGGTGGGCGCACCGCTCTACCGCGCGGCGTTCGAGCGCTGGCGGGTGGTGGTGGTGACCCACCGGCGCAGCGCACCGGCGCCGCTTCGTCGCGGGGATCGTGCGGTGCAGAGCGATCTGCTGGCGCCGGGGGCGGTCGAGCAGCTAGTCGCGGCGCACGATCCGCAGGCGATCGTGCACGCGGCGGCGCTCGCGGCGTTGCCCGCTTGCGAGGCCGATCCGGCGGGCGCGCTGCGCCTCAACGTCGACGTGACGGCCCGCTTCGCGCGCGCGGCGGCGGCGTGTGGCGCGCAGTTGTTGCTCGTCTCGACCGATCAGGTCTTCGCCGGCGATCGCGAGTGGACGGCGGGCGGCAGCGTTGGCTATCGCGAAGACGATCCTGCTTCGCCGTTGCACGTCTACGGCCGAACCAAGGCGGCTGCCGAAGCAGCAGTGCGAGCGAGCGGCGCAGAGGCGCTGATCGTGCGGACGGCGCTGGTGCTGGCGGCGTCAGCGGACGGCAAGAGTGGCGCGCTCGATCTGGTGCGC
>CAYRQC010000357.1:0-3747 GCA_964426265.1 uncultured Phycisphaerales bacterium
TGCTCGAGCTCGTCGACGGCCTGGTGATAGGCCGCCACGTCCTCGGTCTCGGCGGACACGTTCGGGGAGTGCGACAGGACCTGTCGCCACCAAAAACTTCAGAGGTCGTTCGGCTCGACGTTGGTCAGGTAGCCGTTGCACACCAGCACGTCTTCCCAGCCGTCGTTGTTGACGTCGACGAAGTAGGAGCCCCAGGCCCAGCGGCCGAGCCCGGTGTTGCTCTCGACCGTGACATCGCGGAACCGGCCGGCACCATCACTCGCGAACAGCGTGTCGCCGCGTGCGAGGAGCTGGAACGTGTGGCGCAGCTCGTCCGAGACCTCCGGCTTGAAGTTGGGCTGGTAGGTGATGCGGTGGCCGGCGGACGACCACATGTTGGAGACGTGGAGGTCCATCCAGCCGTCGCGATTCCAGTCGCCCCACGTCACCGCCATCCCGAACGACCGATCCTCGCAGCCCGCCTCCGCCGCGATGTCGTGGAAGTGGCCGCCATCGTTGCGGTAGAGGTTGTTGCGCCCGAAGTCGTTGGCGACGTAGAGGTCCTGGTCACCGTCGTTGTCGTAGTCCTCGAACGAGGCGGCCCAGCTCCACTTGCGGTTGTTCTCGTCGAGACCGAGCAAGTTGGTCGCGTCGGCGAACGTCCAGGCTCCGCCTTGCTGCGTGTCGTTGCGGAACAGGATGTTGCGACCGCCGTTGTTGGCGTCGTAGAGCGGAGCCGGATGGGCGAGCCGTCCCGGATCGGCGTTCTCGTCGTGGAAGACACAGGCATAGAGATCGAGGTCGCCATCGCTGTCGATGTCGGCCGACGCGAGCGAGATCGACGGTCGCGGCAGCGCCAGTCGCAGCTGGCGAGTGAACTTCCCGCTGCCGTCGTTGGCCATCAGCAGCAGGTCGAAGCCGCTGCCGATGACGAGATCCTGGTCCCCGTCGGCATCGAGGTCGAGCAGCAACGCGGCGTGCGTCGGCTCGACCCAATCGACTCCGGATGCGGCCGAGACGTCCTTCACCGTCCCGTCGGGCTGGTGCAGGAAGAGGCGGTTCGGCAACCCTCCGGCCTGACAGACGTAGAGATCGTCGAGGCCATCGCCATTCACGTCGCCGACCGCGATGCCCTGGTGGCCGCGCGTGTCGTAGCCGAGCCGCGAGTCCATGCGTCCGAGCCATTCGTCGCTGCCGATCGCGAGCTGCCGTTCGAACGTCGGGCTCTTGCCGATCGCGCTCAGCGTGCAGTCCGAGAACAGGGTCCCCGACGGCCCGCGGCCCTCCGACTCGTCGAAGCTCTCGAGAGTGATCGACGTCAGGAGACCCGGCTCCTCGCCTTCCGGCATGCGCCAGCGGCACGACCAGGTCGAGATCTGTTGGATACTTCCGCGCGGAACGATCGCGAACGTCTCGATCCGGACGAAGGTCCGCGGCGGCTGCTCGTCGGCATGGACGAAGATCGTCTTGATCGCCGCGCGCCGCGCCGACGCACCGGACGTCGGAGCCAGCAGCTCCTCGAGCGCCTGCAGGAAGCCCTCGGCGCCGTGGCGCGTCGTGGCCCGCGCCGCCGCGATCGCCGCATCCGCCCCGCGCCGCACCGTGAAGCTGCCGTCCGCCAGCGTCGTCTCCAGCGGATCGGGCCGCAACTGCGTCACCTCGAAGCTCGGGTCGACGAAGTGGTCGAGCTCATGCAGGTCGAGTGGCACATTGGCCGAGACGTGCGCCGCCCACTTCTTCAGCGTCTTGTCGGTCCGTTGCGCGAGCTGCTCGGTGAGCCAGCCATCGGAGCGCGGGTCGTCGTGGATGCGCGGCTTCCCGACGGTGCCAGGCGGGCAGGTCTGGGCCGCCGCGATCCCGACGACGATCACCCACGCAATCGCCGCGCGCCGACCGAGTGCCATGTCGCCCACTGCCCCCTCGTCAGAGAGACACGAGTGCCTGCATCAGCGATTCGAACCGGTCAGCGGCGATCCGTGTCTCGATCGTCACTTGCGTGCCATCGTGGAGCAACGTCGCAATGCTGATCGTCCCGAAGGTCGAGACGAATGCGACATCGCAGTACGAATTGCGCAGGAACTGCTGCGGTATCGCGTCGAGCGGCGCATGCTCGATGAAATCGATGTGCTCGACGCCATCGCTGTAGACGAAGCGGAAGAGCGTGAGCTGCTGCTCGACCTGGTCGCGCGTCGCGGTGGTCCGATACTCGACCTCTTCGATCAGCGAGAGCTCGAAAGCTGGCGGCAGCTTGGAGTCCTTCGGAAGCAGCAAGGTGATGCCATGGGAAGCCGCACTCAGCCGCGCCTTGGCCAGTGAGTCGTGCTGCGTGCGCGACACGATCGGCGACACCGGCGCGACGAACGGCGTCACCACACCCCACTGCAGGCTGGTGACCACCATGTCGCTCACCAACCGCGGGCCGCTCGGCTCCTGCACGTACTCCTGGCACTCGAGCGGGAACCCCTCGTGACCCTTGCGAGTGCTCACCTTGAGGACATAGAACGGCCGATCGGCGTGGATCGACTCGATCAGGTAGGTCAACGACGGCTCACCCTTGGCACAGATCGACTCGCGGCCGAGTTCGACGATCGTGATCCAGTAGTTCGCGACCATCCGGTCGAAGTCGTCGGGAGCCGGATCGCGTTGGAACAGCGCGCGCGCTCCGCCGCCCGTCTCGAGCTGCCGCTCGAGCCGCTCGAACGCGGCCCGTTCGTCGGGATCATGGATCTGGCCTGAAGTGTGACCGTTCCGCGAGATGAGCTCGACGGCGAACTGCTTCCCGTCGCCCGCCGACGTCACACGCTCGACCCATTCGACGCGCGAGCTGCCGATGTCACAGTTGAACTTGCGATCGGCGGTGAAGGCGTGCGCCGAGTAGTCGAACACCACCTTGCGAGCGAGAGCATCGAGCGCCGGCTGATCGCAACCCCCGAGGAGCAGCGCGGCGCCGACCGCCATGGACGTGGCGAGCCGAGCCGATCGCGCGCCCGCCACTCTCCTCACCCGTGTGATCAGCGCGGCCATCATGGCCCCCGCCTCGGCAGCAGCAGCGGCTCGAGAGCGTGCGCATCTCCGCGATTGGCGCCACGGGCATCCGGTCGGAAGAGGGTGATCACAATCGGCGGGCGTTGATCGAGCAGCGCCGTCTCGGCCGCGAACCCACGTGAAGGGTGACCGCTCCGGTTGACCTGGAACGAGCCCGCCGCCGCCGCGACGAGCAGGGCCGCCGCCAACGAACCGACCCGCCGCAGGGCACTTCGACGCGAGGGGACTGCGCCCTCGCTCGACTCCGCCCGTTGCAGGTCCAGTCGCAGCTCCTGCCGTGAGTCCACCACCCGAAGCCAGAGTCGCGCCGGCGCTCGCAGCCGTGGAAGCAGATCCGCAATCCATCGACGAATGGTCGAAGCTTCGGTTGCAAGGCGCGCGTCGAGGCGCGCCTCGTCGAGTCGTTCCGCGATGGCGGAGAACGTCAGCACCGAAGCGCGTTCAGCCGACACGGCAAGGCGCGGCAGGGCGCGCAAGGCATCGGCAACCGCCTCGCGTCGCTGCAGCTCTGCACGGCATTCGGAGCAGGCTTCGAGGTGGATCGTGACGAAATCGACCGCACCGACGAGGGCGTGCTCCACCACCCGTGCCGGCAAGAGCACATCGCGCAAGCCACCGCATCCAACCGTGTCGTTCCCAGCACTCATTCGTCGCCTACGGTCATCCTTCACCCAAGACGAATCCACCCAGCGTCTCGCGAGTCACTTCACTCCTTCGTCACCC
>CAYRQC010000358.1:0-2875 GCA_964426265.1 uncultured Phycisphaerales bacterium
AAGGCGTCGTCCGGCTGCTCGGGATCTACCACGGCTGCCGCTTCGGCGCCGGCGAGCTCACGCCGGACGACGAGGAGGGCGCGCGCGGCGTGCTCGAACGGCTGCCGCCGCTGTTGGCGCGCTGGCAATCGGAGCGGCAGCCGTCGCGGCCCCTGCTTGCAGCCGCTCCGGACCGCAATAGACGTTGAGCCGATCGCCGCGCACGAACGCGATCAGAGTCTGGTTGCCGGCCGCCGCCAGGTCGATCGCGAGCGAAGTCGGTGCCGAGACCGCGGCGACGATCGGGATCCCGGCCACCCGCGCCTTCTGGATGATCTCGAAGCTGACGCGCCCGCTGACGAAGAGCAGCACGCGTGAGAGCGGCAGCAGGCCCGCGTGCAGCGCGGCGCCGATCACCTTGTCGACCGCGTTGTGGCGACCGACGTCCTCGCGCAGCACGAGCAGCTTCGGCCGGTTGCGCTGCACGACGAAGAGGGCGGCGGCGTGCAGGCCGCCCGTCTCGGCGAACGCCTCCTGACGAGCGTGCAGCAGCGCCGGCAGCTCCGCGATGCATGCCGCAGTCACCACGAGATCACTGGTCACCGGTGGCGTGCGTCGCGCGAGTTGGTCGATCGAGAGCTTGCCACAGACACCGCACGCGCTGCTGGCGACGAGCTGACGGCGAAAGCGCGCGGCGCGCAGTGGCGGCCCGCCGCGGCGTTGGACGAGGATCACGTTGTCGCGTGCGCTGCGGTCGGTGTGCGCGGGGAGCTCGCGGCAGTGGTGGATCCCGGCGATCTCGTCCGCGCCGCGGACGATCCCTTCGCCGAGCAGCATCCCGCGCACCAGCTCGACGTCATGGCCAGGAGTGCGCATCACCACGGCGAGCGTCCTGCCATCGACGCGGATCTCGAGCGGCTCCTCGACGGCGACGGCGTCATCGGCGTCGGTGGCGGCGCGCGAACCGGAGCGGCGCGTGAGTCGGAAGGTGCGGACCAACGGGGACGCCATGTGGCGATGTTACGGAGCGCGGCAACGCATGGAGCCGATCGCAGCTCCCGCCGACAGCGCTGCTCGACGTCTCAGCGCGAAAGCGCGAACCACGCGCCGAAGGCGACCGCGATCCCGACCACCAGGGCAAACGAGATCCAAGAGAGCGTCATCGCGTCATTGGCTGGCCGCGGCGTGCCGCCCCACATCCGGTAGCCGGACCGGGATTGGTAGCTCTTGGTGTCGTCGCCAAAGTCGTTCACGGGTGGGTTTGCTTCTCGGAAGGTGTGCCTCCTCTTCGGCCTAACACGCGGCAACCGGCTGGCAAGGGTTGCGCGCGCCGATGCGAAGCGATTTCCCCTGACCGGGGTCGGAGGCGGTGGTTGGAGCCGGCGGTCGAGCTATCCTCCGCGCCCTTCTTCCTTCACGAGGACCGACGCGATGACCGAGCGGGTTTTGCAGATCCTGAGCTGGTACGACTCCGATTGCCCCGGCACCAAGGCGAACCTCTATCGGTTGCTTTGCACCGGTCGGCTCGCCGGCACCGGCAAGCTCGTCATCCTGCCGGTCGACCAGGGCTTCGAGCACGGGCCCGCGCGCAGCTTTGCCAAGAATCCCGCTGGCTACGACCCGCTCTACCACTACGAGCTCGCGCTCCAGGCCGGCTGCAACGCCTACGCCGCGCCGCTTGGCTTCCTCGAGGCGGGCGCCAGCAAGTACGCCGGCCGCATCCCGCTCATCCTGAAGCTCAACAACAGCGACTCGCTCTACAAGGACAAGGATCCCTGTTCGGCAGTCACCGGCTCGGTGAACGAGGCGCTGCGGCTCGGGTGCTCCGCGATCGGCTACACGATCTATCCCGGCAGCTCGCTGCGCAACGAGATGTACGAGGAGCTGCGCGAGCTGACCGAGGAGGCGAAGGCGAGCGGTCTCGCGGTCGTGGTCTGGAGCTATCCGCGCGGCTCGGGCATCTCGAAGCAGGGGGAGACCGGGATCGACGTCGTCGCCTACGCGGCGCAGATCGCGGCGCAGCTCGGCGCTCACATCATCAAGGTGAAGCCGCCGACCGAGCACATCGAGCAGCCCGAGGCGCAGAAGGTCTACGCCGAGCAGAAGATCCCGATCGCGACGCTGGCCGATCGCGTCCGCCATGTCGTGCAGTCGTCTTTCGGCGGCCGCCGCATCGTGATCTTTTCGGGCGGCGAGGCGAAGGGCAGCGACGACATCCTGAACGAGATCCGCGGCATCCACGCGGGCGGCGGCTTCGGCTCGATCGTGGGTCGCAACAGCTTCCAACGACCGCTCCCTGATGCGATCAAGCTGCTGAACTCGATCCAGGACATCTATCGATCGTAGAGCTCGCTTGCAGGGGCTCGCGGCACGGGGTGGCGACGGCGTGATGAGTCTCGGAAGCTGGACGCGTCTCGTGCTGGCGCTCGGGCTCGCCGCGCCCGTTGCGCAGGTGGACGAGCCGCCCGTCGCGGTCGATCCGCGGACCGCCTACGACGTCAAGGACTACCGGCTCGAGCTCTACGTTGATCCGGTCGGCAAGACGATTCGCGGCTACGGCGCGATGGCGGCGCTGGTCACCGCGCCCGAGCTGTCGGAGGTCGTGCTCGATCTCGAGCATCATCTCGTCGTCCAGCAGGCCGTGCAGATCGACGGCGACCTCTTCCGCAAGGTCCTCGCGCGGACGACGCCGCTCTCCTTCGACCACGCCGAGGATCGCGTCACAGTTCGGTTGCCCGCGCCGCTCCACCAGGGCGACCGCTTCCAGCTCGCCGTCTGGTACGCCGGCAAGCCGTTGCGGAGTGACGACTTCAACGGCTTCCAGTGGGCGACGACGCCGGAAGGCCACCTGCCGTGGATCGCCAGCTCGTGCCAGACGATCGGCGACCACACCTGG
>CAYRQC010000359.1:0-2988 GCA_964426265.1 uncultured Phycisphaerales bacterium
GGGCCGGCCGGACATCCCGGCAGAACCACTCGTCGAGCCTGCACCGCTTGTGAGAATTGACCCAGAGCTGCTCGTCAGAAGAGCTCCATCGCTGAGCGGGACGATGGTCGGCGATGGTGGTCGCCGTGAGGAAGAAACGTCCCTGCTCGAAGTGTCGGCGTTGGTTTCTGCCTGACGCGCGCGTAGGTGATCGACAGCGTGCGTGCAGCGCGGTCGAGTGCCAGCGGGCGCGGCATACGGAGGCCGACCGCGCATGGCGCCGTGCGAATCGCGACTACGATCGAGATCGGCGCTGGCGGGTGACGCTGGGAGCGGCGAAGGAGCATCCAGCATCGGCGCCGCCGGCAGCCAACGCACCGGCGCCGGTACCGGGAGTGCCCTGGGACGTGGTGCAAGACGAGATGAAGGTCGAAGGTCGCGTGATCCTTGCGGGAGTAGTCCGAGTAATAGGGTTGTTCGTGCAAGACGAGATAAGGAAGCAAGTGGCTGGAATTACGCCGGGAGTAGCCAGACATGCCCGGAGTGTCGTGCAAGACGAGATGGAGGGATTTCGGTAGTGACGGCACCGTAGCGATGTGGACATCGATCTTCACCAGCTCGAGCTTCGCCATCGTGATCTCCGGATCCACGATGGCGATCAGCGCCGACGACTGATCGGATCGATCGCCGAGATCGGGCAGCAGGTTCCGGTGATCGTGATTCGCGACGCCGAGCGGCTCGTGCTGATCGACGGCTACCTGCGCGTCGAAGCGCTGCGCCGCCTGCATCGCGACACGGTAATGGCGACGACGTGGCCGCTCTCCGAGATCGAGGCGCTACTTCATCACCGCCACCTCTCGATCGCGAAGCGCGCCGCACTCGAAGACGCGTGGTTGCTTGGACGGCTGCGTGATCACGGTCTGACCATGGACGAGCTGGCGCGCCGGCTATGTCGCTCGAAGAGCTGGGTCTCTCACCGACTCGGGTTGCTCGACGAGCTCGCGGCCGCAGCGCAGGAGCGCGTGCGCGCCGGGACCGTCCCACCGCACGCCGCGATGAAGTACCTCGTGCCGTTCGCGCGCGCAAACAAGCGGCAGTGCGAGCAGCTACTCGCGGGCCTTGGCGATACCCGCGTCTCGGTTCGCGAGGTCGGCGCGCTCTACGCCGCCTGGAAATGCGCGGACCGCGCGGGCAAGCAGCGGATCGTCGACGATCCGCTGCTGTTCTTGCGGGCGCTGGCGTCGACGGCGAGTGCGGCTGTCGAGGACGAATCGGCCTCGCTGCACAAAGATCTGACCACGCTCGCCGCGATCGCATGGCGCGCGGGTCGCTCTGTACGCGCCGGCGGTCGCTTCACCGCCGGACTTACCCGCGCCTGGCGCGCTGCGAGCGAAGCGCTCGCGGCGCTCGGCGCCACCATCGAGGAGATGCATGCTGGACCAGACCACCCGACAGACCATCCTGACCCTTCATGACGCCGGCCACGGCACGCGCATGATCGCCCGCACGCTGCATATCTCGCGCGGCGCGGTGAAGGCCGTGCTCACCGACGGCCGCGCCGCGCCGCCGACGTTCGTGCGCGCGGAGAAGGGCGAGCCGCATCGCGACGACATTCTTGCGCTGCACGCGAGCTGCAAGGGCAATCTTGTGCGCGTCCACGAGGAGCTGCTCGCACGCGGCATCGTGACGCTCTCGTACCCGGCGCTGACCGCGTTCTGTCGCAAGCACGGCATCGGCCACGAGCCGCTCAAGCCGAAGGGCCGGTACCACTTCGAGCCCGGCCAGGAGATGCAGCACGACACCTCGCCGCACGACGTGCATATCGGCGGTGCGCTCCGTCGCGTGCAGACCGCGTCGCTCGTGCCGTGCTTCTCGCGCCGGTTGTTCTTCCAGTTCTATCCGCGGTTCACTCGTTTCGAGTGCAAAGTGTTCCTCGACGATGCCGCGACCTACCACGACGGCACGTGCGGGCACTGCATGGTCGATAACAGTCACGTCATCGTACTGCGCGGCACCGGCAAGGAGATGGTGCCGGTGCCGGAGATGGAGGCGTTCTCCCGCCGGCTCAATTTCACGTTCATCGCGCACGAGAAAGGCGATGCCAACCGCTCGGCGCGCGTCGAGGGGCCGTTCTGGTTCATCGAGAGGAATTTCCTCGCCGGCCGCCAGTTCGTGGACTTCGCCGACGCCAATCGCCAGGCGCGCGAGTGGTGCGACAAGGTCAATGCGAAGTTCCGTCGAAGCCTCTCGGCCAGCTCCAACGAGCTGTTCGTTCTCGAGCGCGCCGCGATGCGCCGCCTGCCGCTGTGGCGCCCTGAAATCTACTTGCTTCATCAGCGCATCGTCGACCTCGAGGGCTTCGTCCACGTCGATGGTCATGTCTACTCAGTGCCGTACCAGCTGATCGGCAAGTCCGTCGAGGTCCGCGAGACCAGGACAAGGTCCGCGTGTTCCTCGGACCGCGCGAGGTCGCCGTCCACGACAAGGCGATCTCCACGACCAAGCAGCGCAAGACACTGGTCGAGCACCGCCCACCGCGTGGCCAGAGCGCCGCGCACGTCGCGCCGCTGCCCGAGGAGCGAGAGCTCGCCGGCGCCGGCGCACCGTTCGCCGGCTATGCGGTCACACTCAAGCAGAGCGTCGGCCCCCGTTGGCCGATCGCTCTCCGCCGGCTCGCGCAGATGCGTCGCGACTACCCGGCCGCGCCGCTCGCCGCCGCGATCGAGACCGCCGCGCACTACGGTCTGTATGACCTCGATCGCGTCGAGCGGATGATCTTGAAAAACGTCGCGACGGCTTACTTCGTCGTGCCCGCCGAGCGCGAGGATTCCGACCCGGAGCCGTCCGATGAAGGATGACCTCGAGCAGCTGCTCAAGAGCCTGCACCTGCGCAAGATCGCCGAGCTGTTCGACGAGGAAGCCAAGCGCGCCGAGAAGGCCGACCTCTCCTACCAAGAGTTCGTCGCGCGCTTGCTCCGCGCGCAGTGGCAGGCGAATCAGGAAGCCGCG
>CAYRQC010000360.1:0-2922 GCA_964426265.1 uncultured Phycisphaerales bacterium
TGGTCGAGTTCGCGCCCGGCGACACGATCCTCTGCACGGCCGTCTACGACAACTCGAAGAACAACCCGTTCAATCCCAACCCGAACAAGATGGTCACGTGGGGCGACCAGACATTCGAAGAGATGATGATCGGGTACATCGACTACATCGAAGTGGAGTGAGGGGAATGATCGCGTCACTGTTCGCGACGGCGTTGTTCGGGACCGCCGCCGAGGAGCACACGCTCGCCGAGTTCCTCCTCGAGTCGACGAGCGGCGAGCGCGTGAGCCTCTACGCCGAGCGGCCGGGGCGGCGGCTGACCGCGCTCGCGTTCTTGGAGCCGGGTGACCTCGCCTCGCAGGCATGTACGAGCGCGCTCGCGGCGTGCGCCGCGGCCTATCACGAGCAGGGCGTACTCGCCCTGGCGGTGTCGACCGCGGCGGATCGCACTGCCGCGAGCGATGGCTCGGCGCAAGCTCTCCGCGGCGCGAATGTGCCGCTCCTCCTCGATCCCGACCGCGTCGTCGCCGCCGATGCCGGCGTGAAGCAGGCCGGCACCGTGCTGCTCCTCGACGAGCAATGGCGAGTGATCTACCGCGGCGCGGCCGACGACCGATTCGATGGCAAGGCGCTGCGACCCTCCGCCAACAACGACTTCCTCGTCAACGCGATCGAGTCGGCGCTCGCCGGCGAGCCGATCGATCCCGACGCGACCGCCGTCGGCGGCCCCGATCTCTGGGTCGGCGCGAAGCCGCGTGCCGTGACCTTTCATCGCGACGTCGCACCGCTCCTCGATCGCCACTGCGTCAACTGCCACCGTCCGGATCAGCCAGGACCGATGACGCTGATCACGCACGACGACGCAGCCGCATGGGCGCCGATGATCGCCGAGGTCGCGCTCTCCACCCGGATGCCGCCTTGGTACGCCGACCCGCGCCACGGCCACTGGAAGAACGAGCGCCGCCTCACCGAGACCGAGAAGCAGACGCTCGTGCGCTGGGCACAGAGCGGCGCCCCAACCGGTTCCGCGGCGGGCGCTCCGGCGCGCCGCGTCTTCGCCGATCCCGAATGGCAGATGGGCAAACCCGACTTCGTGGTCGAGCTGCCGGAAGCGCAGCCGATCCCGGCCGAAGGGGTGCTCCAGTACCGCTACGTGCCGCTCGATCCCGGCTTCAACGAGGATTTCTTCGTGCAAGCCGTCGAGGTCCGGCCGAGCGCGCGCGCCGTGACCCACCACGTGATCGCCTACCTGCTGCCGCCGGGCGTGAGCCCCAAAGATGCGCTCCGCCGTCCGGAGACGATCCTCACGCTCTCGGCCCTCGGCGGCTGGGCGCCGGGCGACTCGCCGACCGAGTATGCGCCGGGTAGCGCGCTGCTTGTGAAGAAGGGATCGACCCTCCTCTTCGAGCTGCACTACACCCCGAATGGCAAGCCGACCAGCGACCGCACCCGCATCGGCGTGCGCCGTGCGCGTGGTGAGGTGACGACGCTGGTCGACGTCGACGCGGCGATGAACTTCGGGTTTCGCATCCCGGCCAACCGCCCCGACGCCACCTTCACGGCCATGCAGAGGATCACCAAGCCCGGGCTCATCACCAACCTCATGCCGCACATGCACTTGCGCGGCAAGGCGATGCGTTTCGAGCTCGAGCAGCACGGTGAGCGGCGCACGCTGCTCGACGTGCCCCACTACTACTTCAACTGGCAGATCACCTACGAGCTGACCGAGCCGATCGCGGTCGCTGCGGGTGACGTGGTGCACGTCACCGCCGTCTATGACAACTCGAAGGACAACCCCTTCAACCCGAACCCGAACGTGGCGGTCGGTTGGGGCGATCAGTCGTTCGAAGAGATGCTGATCGGCTACTTCGGCTGGATCGACCCGCCACGCTCGCAGGAGTGACCCCGATGGTGCTGACGATCGCGTCGCTGCTCGCGCTGGGACTCGATGGAGCGCCACCGGTCACGGAGTTCGTGCTCGAATCGACCGACGGCACCAAGGTCAGCCTCTACGAGGAGCTGCCCGACCGGACGCTGACGGTGCTCGCCTACACCGCCGTCGGTTGCCCGATCACCAAGCTGCTCGCGCCGCGGCTCGGCCGCTACGAGAAGCAGTACCGCGAGCGCGGCGTGCGCTTCCTCGGCATCGACCCCAACATCCAGGACGCGCCCGAGGAGATCGCACAGTTCGCGAAGGACGCCGGGATCGACTTCCCGATCCTCCGCGACGAGCGGCAGGTCGTGACCGACCGGCTCGCCGTCGAGCGGACCACCGAGGTCTTCGTGCTCGACGAGACGATGCACGTCGTCTATCGCGGCGCGGTCGATGATCAGTACACGGTCGGTGCCCAGAAGCCCGCGGCGACCAACGACTATCTCGTCGATGCACTCGAGTCGGCGCTGGCCGGCGAGGAGATCGGCGAGCCGAAGACGCCGGCGCCGGGTTGCCTCATCGGCCGCGTGAAGCAGGACCCCAAAGCCGCCGACGTCACCTTCTGGCGCGACGCGGCGCCGGTGCTCTGGAAGAACTGCCTCGAGTGCCACCGGCCGGGGCAGATTGGACCGATGGCGTTCCTCGACGCCACGGAGACCGCCGGCTGGGCTCCGATGATCGCCGAGGTCGTGCGCGCGGGCCGGATGCCGCCGTGGCATGCCGATCCGCGCTTCGGCCACTGGAGCAACGTGCGGCGCCTCAGCGAGAGCGAGCGGCGGACGCTGGAGCTCTGGGCCGCGGGCGGCGCGAAGCTCGGCGACCCGGCCGATGCACCGCCGGTTCCCACCTTCGCCGACCCGGAATGGATGATCGGCACTCCGGACCAGATCGTCGAGCTGCCGCAGCCCGAAGAGATCCCGGCCGAGGGCGTGGTCCCGTACCGCTATGTCGTCGTCGATCCGGGCTTCACCGAAGACCAGTGGGTGCAGCGGGTCGAGGTGAAGCCCGGC
>CAYRQC010000361.1:0-3488 GCA_964426265.1 uncultured Phycisphaerales bacterium
GGTGGCCTTCGACCGCTGGCTGCGGCGGGCGCGCTGAAGAGAGCGCGCGCCTTCCAGCTCCAGCGGCCTCGGCCGCGGATCACTCGCCGCGGAGCGCGGCCATCCCCGGAATGACGGCGGGCTGCGTCGGCGCGGCCAGCGTTCGAGTCGCCTGCCAGCTGACATCCAGCACGCGCAGCTTGCTGAAGCCGCCGGTCGGCAGGAACGAGGTCGGTGTCGCGAGTAGCAGCTCGGGGTTCGAGTCGCCGTCGAAGTTGCCGGAGATCATCGCCGCCGCCGCGAACTCGAGCTGCACATGGGCATCGCCGCGACCGGGGGAGAAGAGGAGCCCGGCGAGCTCGCTCGAGTTGGCCGACAGCAGCACGATCTCGTCGGCGTGATCGCCGGTCACGTCGGCGAGCCGTGCCATCGGGGCGCCCTGGCGCGGTGCGAACAACGAGGGCAGCGCGAGATGGCGCTGTTCGAAGAGCGTGTCGGGATCGAAGAAGTAGACGCCGCCGCGGCCGGCCGTCGCGAGCATCGCCAGCTCGACCGTGCCGTCGCCGTTGAAGTCGCCGAGGCCGCAAGCGCGCCCGAGATCGGCGTCGCTCGCTTGCGGCTCACCGATGAGGCGGGGCACCGTCACCGCCGTCGCGCGTTCCCACGCGAGCATGCCGCCCGAGCCGCCATTCGCCGTCGTTCGCTCCGGTGCGCCGGCAAGCAGCGCCGCGCCACCGTTCAGGCTCGGAATGGGCAAGAGTGCGACGCCGAAGCGGCCGCCGACGCCGCTCGCCGTCCAGCGCTCAGTGCGCGTCAGCGACGGACCGAAGAAGACGTCGATCGACGACTCGCTGGTCGCAGCGGTGAGGTTGGCCGGATGCGGGGAGGCGACCGCGAGGTCCTCGTAGCCATCACCATCGAAGTCGCCCGCCGCGAGCGTCTCGCCGAAGCGCGCGCCGCTCAGCACCGAGCCGGCTCGAAGGCGCTGGGGCTGCGTCGTGTCGATCGGCCCGAAGTAGACCCAGACCTCGCCGGCTTGCGCGACCGATCCGACGTCGGCTCCGGGATCACCCACCGCCAGGTCGACGCGGCCGTCGTCGTCGAAGTCACCGACGGCGAGCGCGCGGCCGTACTCGTCATGGTGGCCGCTCGTCTCGCCGGGCGCCCGCCACGGCAGCACGACGTTCACGACAGCGAAATCGTGCAGCGACACGAGGAGCACCACGCCGTCGCCGGCGGGATCGCGTGCCGGTGAGCCGACCACGAGCTCCTCGCTGCCGTCACCGTCGCTGTCAGCCTTGACGAGCGCGCGCCCGTAGTCGTAGTCGAGATCGGTGAACTGCGCGATCTCATAGATGTCGACGAACGGGACGGCGCTGGGTGCGGTCGCCTTGACCTTGCAGCCGCTCGCCGAGAGCAAGGCCGCAAGGAAAAGCAGGCTCGACCACCCACCCGCTCGCTCGCGCCAACCCATGCTCGCACGGCTCCTCGTCCGGAGCGGCCGCCGGCAACTGCCGGCACCGCGATGACTGGGAGCCTCGATCGACCGTCGGCAGGCGGTGCCTCACGCCTGCGCGGTCACTACGTGACGCGCCGCGAAAACTCTTTCCGCGCCCGGCGCGAAAGGGTTGCAGGGTGCCTGGCCCAAACCCACCGGGTCCGTTGTGCCAGGCACCGATCACCCGGGTCTTCGGTGCCTGGCACGGATCACCCGGTGGGTTTGGGCCAGGCACCTTTCCGTCACCGTTGCGTCAACCGCGACGCTCACTGGCGCCGCAGGTCGAGCACGCGGGCAAGCGCGGTGAGCACGAGACTGTGGCGGATCACTCCGCGGTCGACGAGCTGGCGGACCTCGTCGAAGGGCAAGGCGACCACCGCGATGTCCTCGCCGTCGTCGAGCGCGAGCGATCCCGCCGGGGTGACACCGGTGGCGAGGAACTGGTGGCAGAGGTTGGTGAGAAAGGCCGGGTTGGGCTCGACCGGACCGAGCGGAACGAGCTGTGCGGCGACGTGACCGGTCTCTTCGCGCAGCTCCCGGAGCGCGGCGGCGGCCGGCGCCTCGCCCGGTGCGATCAGTCCGCCCGGGATCTCGAGCGTCACCTGCTCCGTCCCGAAGCGGAACTGCCGCACGAAGAGGATCTCCTGGCGCGGCGTGATCGCGACCACGTTGACCCAGTCGTGCGATTCGAGCACCAGCACCGTGAGCGCGTGTCCGTTGCGGGGGTTGATGCGCACGTCGTGCCGCACGCGGAAGAGCCTCAGGTCCGGGCCGGGTCGCGACTCGCGGAGCGGCCACGGCAGTGGGGAATCGGGCGGCATGGGGCGGCCTCGGACGGAGGTGTGGTTGATCGCTTCCAACCGTGGGTGAGTATGGCGGCTCGCAGTGGTTGGTCGCGCGTCGCTCTTCAGGAGAGTTCCATGCGTCTCGCTCTCGGGCTTGGGTTGGCGGTCGTGGCTGCCGGTTGCACGATCCGGGTCGGTCGATTCGGGACGTTCGACGGCAACGATGGCTGCAACGCCTGGCTGGACGAGACCGAGATCTTCGACGTCCCGGCCGCCGGTCTGGAGCGGCTCACCGTCGAAACCCACAACGGAGCGATCTCCGTCCGCGCCGGTCTCCCCGAGCAGGAGACGATTCACGTCGTTGCGACCAGGCGGGTGGGCGGCGACGACTCGGCGGACGCTGCGGCCGCCATGGCCGCGCTGACGGTCGAACGCCACTGTGCAGGTGGGGCGCTCGATGTGCGCGCGGTGTGGGCCCACGCGCCCGACCACGACTGGCAGGCGGTCGTCAGCTATCAGATCGAGCTGCCGGCGCGCCTGGCCGCGAAGCTCGACTCCCACAACGGAGACCTGCGGATCACCGGTCTCGCCGGCGCGATGAATGCCGAGACCCACAACGGCTCGATCACGATCGACGGCGCCGGCGGACCGATCGCAGCCACTTCGCACAATGGCACCATCGATTGCTCTGGCGCCATCGCGACGATCCGCGCCACGAGTCACAATGGCAACGTCTCCATCGGCACGACGGCACCGGCGCTCGGTGGCGCGATCACCTCCCACAACGGTGACGTCAGCGTCGATCTGCCGCCGGACGCGCACGGTCGGATCAACGGTCATGGGCGCGCCAGTCGTTTCGACCTCGACGGGAGCCACGGCACCCGGGTCGTGATCAACGACGACGACTTCCACATCGATCTCGCCGATCCTTCCGCCGCGCGGCTCGAGGTGGCGACCCACAACGGGGCGATCTGCATCCGGTGATCGGCGGCCGAATCCGGAGGCTCGCTGCACCATCCGGGCGCGCGCTTCGTGAGTCATCCAGGTCGATGTGGCATCTCCTCACCGCTCCGGTGGCGTGCCACCCTTCTCAACCGCGGCCTTCAGGTTTGCGAGCCCTTGCTCGAAGTCCTTGCCGAGCAGCGAGTCCATATCCATGACGAGGCACATCGCCTTGCCGAGGAAGTCGTTGCTCCCTTCCATGTTCCAGGTCACCTTGGTTCCAC
>CAYRQC010000362.1:0-16229 GCA_964426265.1 uncultured Phycisphaerales bacterium
GAGCGGATCAAGAACGCCAAGTGCACCAAGGGGGAGCTTGTCGTCGCCTTGGTAGATGGTCGGACGATTTCTGTGCCGCTCGCGTGGTATCCACGCCTGTTCAATGCGACGCCAGCACAGCGCGCAAAGTGGCAGGTCATCGCCGGTGGATACGGCATCCATTGGCCGGACGTGGACGAGGATCTCAGCACAGAAGGTCTCTTGCGCGGCGCTCCTGCCCCTCGTGGATCGGTGCCGTCGCGGTAATCGGATTGCCACAGGGGGCAGGCGGGCGCGTGTGTTGTCCCCTGTCGCGGTCACTTCTGACAACGATTCCCTCGGAAAACTCGATCGCTGGCGCGGATGAGGAGTACGAGAAGCTCGTTCGCAGCCTGACGAGTTCCGCGGATGTCACCTCTGGTCAGATGTTTGGGAAGGCTTGTCTAAAGGTGAACGGGAAGGCGTTCTTGGCGCTGCACAAAGAGGCCGTAGTGTTCAAGCTGACCGGTCCAGCGCACGCGAAGGCAATGACGTCTCCTGGCGCGAAGCTGTGGGACCCGTCAGGCAAGGGGCGCCCAATGAAGGAATGGGTCGCTCTTCCGGCGTCAAGCAGCAGGTCGTTCAGGAACTTTGCTGACGCTGCTGCTGACTACGTTCGAAGGTGACCTGACGGTTCCATCGCTCCGGAAGGCAACGTGAGGCGGTGCCGTCCCCAATCGGCCTGCATGCGGGCGAAAGGGGATTCTGTCGTTCAAGTGATGGCCTACGTTGGCAGCCATTGGATGATCACGCGGTGCCGTTGGCGACCACGCTGCGCAATTGCAACACACAGGCCCGAGAACGGGATCCTGGCGCCGCATGGCTGTCTGCGATCCGTGACCAAGTCACTTGCAGTAACTGCTCACGACCGCCAACTCGTGTGCATTGACACGCCCATCTTGCGTTGATCAGATGACTCGAAGTAATGGGCAGCAAGGCAATCCACAGGAGGACCGTCCAATGATCAGGATCGGTGAAGCCCAACGCCTCGCACTCTCCGGTGCACTTGCTCTGTGCCTTGCATCCTGCTGCTGTCTCAACGTTGTTGCGCCGCTGTGGTCTCGTGGGAATCCTGGCACGGAAGAGGAACTCCAAGAGGCGTGGGCGAAGCTCCACGTGGGCATGACCGAGGATGAAGTGAGCGACCTCTTGGGTGATTATTGGGGATTTGAAACCCACATCGGCGGCCCCGAAAGCAAGGGTGACTACACGGTGTGGACGTATCCGTTTGGTAGTGTCAGATTTGAAGGCAACATCCTGTACCACACCGATACGCTGGTTTCATGGAGCCGGCCGACGAAGTAGCATTGTGATCCTGTGGTTCATGTGGTGACTGGGTCAGCGCTTGCTGCCTGACATTCTTTCGCACTACCACGGGGCGTCGACGTCACGACGCTTTCGTGGCCCATCGTCAGAGTTCGGAGATGCTGGTCGCCATTCTTTGTCCGATGACTACGGCGTTTCCATCCTTCGGCGTCAGCAGAACGTGACGACGGAAAGCCGGTGATGAGGAGGGCCACGGTTGGTGGAGGATCTCTTCTTGCGCGATGTCATGGAAGGCGACCTCTCTTCGCTGTTTGCCCATCAGGCGGATCCCGATGCCTGCCGGATGGCGGCCTTCAAACCCAGGGATCTGGGTGCCTTCATGTCGCATTGGTCGAAGATCCTGACCGATGTGACCGTCACGAAGCGGACCGTGCTCGTTGGACGCGAAGTCGCCGGGACTGTCATGAGTTTTGAACGGTCCGGCGAACACCACATCGGGTATTGGTTCGGGCGAGAGTACTGGGGTAAGGGCGTCGCGACGACGGCACTACGCGAGTTTCTGCGTGTTGATCGGAGGCGACCACTTCACGCTCATGTCGCCACGCAGAATCGGGCGTCCATCCGGGTCTTGGAGAAGTGCGGGTTTGTGGTCAGTCGTCATGACCGGCCGCCGGCTGATGAGCGAAATGAGGAGGTCGACGAAGTGATCATGGTGTTGCTCGAGCATGGGGAAACCAAACTCGGTTGACCTGGGTTCTGTTGAGCAACCGGCTGACGGAGGGCGGGTCATGCGGCCATGCGCGTGGAGGAAGGCGACGGCGATCTCACCGATCGCGCGGCGTGCAACGCGGTCTCGTCATCGTCGATGCTCGCGAACGCGGCTCAACCACGTCGCCCCTTGCCAGGCGGCGTCTCTTCGTCTCCGTCCTCGTCGTCCTCGTCCTCGTCGTCGTCGTCCTCCTCCATCTCCTCGTCACTCCCCAGCAGCTCCGACAGCTCCTTCACGTCCTTCGGGAAGAACAGCCCCGACGCCCGCTCTTCGAAGTTCTCGGCGCCGTCGCCGAGGATCTGCTTCACGGCTTGGTGGAAGGCGTCGGTCGTCGGCGTGCCGCGGGCGTGGTTGAGCTTCAAGGCGTAACGCATGATGTTGATGCCGTCGCGCGTCGAGTAGTTGAGGTTGTGACGGTGCGCCTCCTGCAGGAAGTTGACGGTGAGCTCGAGCAGATCGGCGGGCGCGAAATCGACGTTGTATTGCAGGATCTGCAGCTCTTCGTTGCGGTCGGGGAAGTCGACGAAGATCAAGGGCTGGATGCGCGAGACCATGTACTCGGGCACCTCGTAGGTCGAGGCGTCATCGTTCATCGTCACACAACAGCGGAAGTCGTCGTGTGCCGCGACCCGCACGCCGGCGACGATCGACTCGGCGTAACGGCGATGGTCGAGCAGCGGCGCGAGCGAGGCCCACGACTTCTCGGGCATCCGGTTGGCCTCGTCGAGGATCGCGACGCCCCCTTCGATCATCGCGGTCACGAGAGGCGAGGCGTGGTAGCTGATCTTGCCGGCACCCGAGAGCACCGGCGTCACCAGCAGATCCTCCGGGCGCGTGTCGGTCGTGCACTGGTAGATGTAGATCGATTGGCCGATCCGCTGCGCCGCCGCCTGGGCGAGCGTCGTCTTCCCCATCCCCGGCTTGCCGATCAGCCGCGGCGTGAGCGGCAGGTCTTCCGCCGTCACCCGCGTCCAGCAGGCGAGGATCTGCTCCAGCAGTTCCTCCTGCCCGATCCACTGCACCGGCTTCTCGACCGGCTCCGACAACGTGAGGACGATGTCCCCGAGAGTGTGCGTTCGCATGAGCGGCATGCTAAGCGGCGGCACGGCGACAGCGGCCAAGGACGCCAAGGAGGCGAGGCGGCGACAGGTTCCAGATCGACGAAGCCGTCGCCGTCCTGACGCGCACGCCGAAGGTCCTCGACGCTCCGGTCCGCGCTCCTTGGAGTCGGTCTTCGCAGACCATCGATCGCCGAATCGGGCGGCGGGCCGCTCCGGATCGGTTGTGCCTATCGAGACGCACTTTTCGCGGAGGCGGCGCGCCGCTGCCGCTCCACGAGAGCCACTTGAACGGCTTGATCACACGCCTGCTGGCCGGTGGAGCCGACGAGATTCGTCGTGGCGATCAGTGCGAACCCCGAGCTCGGCGCAAGCCACGCGACGCAATACCACATCGTGTTGGAGCCATTGTGGGTCCAGACGATCCCGTCGCCACCCGCCCATGGGCGCTTGGCAACGCCCCAGCCCATCGCGTAGGCGTCGCCGGGGCCGTCGAACGGTGTGTGGAGCCGCTGCATGGTCTCGGCGCGCAGTGTGAGATCGCCAACCTTCACCGCGCCCTTCGCACTGCGCAGGTGGAGAGCGAGGTAGCGCCCCCAATCGGCGAGTGACATGTGGCAGGTGCCAGCCGGCGCGATGGCGGGCGGGTTGTCGGCCGCGGGCCCCGGTTCGACGGGCTGTCCCGCGCCGTCGTGGCCGCGCGGCTGGTCGATCGCGCCGGCGCCGCCGGGTGGCCCGAAGCCGGCCGTCGTGATGCCGAGCGGTTTGAAAAGCAGCTCCTGCATCAGCTCCTCGTACGGCTTCCCGGTGACCGTCTCGGCGAGGTGGCCGGCGATCGCGATGCCGGCATTGCTGTAGAGAAACTTCGTCCCGGGCTCGTGCAACGGGCCCCAACTCAGCACGGTCTTCGCGAGCCGCCGCCGCTGTTCGACCGCCGTCCCCTCGCGCTCCCAACACTTCCCCCAGAGGCCGTCGCGTGAGAGGTCGCTCGGCACGCCGGCGCGGTGCGAGAGCAGCAGCGGCAAGGTGACATCGCGATAGTCGGCATGGATCGCGTCGGCGAGGTCGGGGAGGAGCTCGGGCAACGTCATCTCCCAGCCGAGATCGCCCCGCTCGACCAGCAGCGCGATCAGGGTCGCGGTCATCGACTTGGTGCACGAGCCGAGGTGCCACGCGTCGTCGAGCTCGACCTTCTCCTTGTGGCCCGCCGCCCGCACGCCGGTCACCCACGCCTCATCGACGCCTTCGGTGGTGACGATCGCCACCCCCAATGCCGGCAAGCCAGCCTTGGCGCGGATCGCCTCGAGCTGCGCGAGGACGGCGGCGTCCGGCGCTGTGGCGTCGTTCGCCGTGGATCGGGTGCTGATCGCCGGCGCCGCGCCAGTCGCCCGGGGCGGCTCTTGCGCCATCGCGAGCTGCGGAGCCGCGAGGGCCGCCAGCGCCGCCACGACCCGTCGAGCGGCCGATTGACCGCGAACCTGGTTGCGCGTCATGCCACAGTGCCTCCGGTGACCGCGCGCGACGAAACGCCTTGCTGACGAAAAACCGCCACAAACGGCCGCGAACGGTCACCAAGTCGCGCGATCGTAGCGCGGCTTGAATCACCATCTTCGTTTGCCGAGTGGAATCGGATTCTCGCCCCGCCCGGGGCGACTGCGTCCTGACCGCCTTCGATCGTCGTCGCCGACCCGCACGCCCATCAATCGCATCCGATGGAGCCTGACGCACGAGCCACGCCCACACCACGGGGGCAGCGATCGACACCATGACATCACACCCGAACACTCCCCTCCCCAGCCACTTCCGCAACGACTCGGAGCCGAACGAGCCGCCGCGCGGATCACGCGAAACGCGCCGACCACGCCTCCCGCGCCAGCAACGCGGCCTGACGATCGTCGAGACGATGGTCGCCGCGGCGATCCTCGCCATCGGCATCTCGAGCCTGGCGAGCGTCGCCGGGACCAGCGCGCGCCTCCACCAGGCCGGCGTACAGAAAGCGGCGGCGTTGCGGGGGCTCGACACCGAGATCGCCACCATCCAGGGCGCCAGCTTCGCGACGATCTCGACCTACAACGGCGCCACCTTCGACATCAGGGTGGACGGCAACACTCACAACGCGCTGGCGGCGCTCGCCAGCGACGCCGATCACCACGTGGGTGGGGTCAGCGTGACCGCCCCGACCGGCAACGCGGCGGAGCTGGTCGAGGTGGCCGTCAGCGTCAACTGGGTTGGCACCAACGGCAACTGCTCGCTCGTACGACGGTTCCGCCGCTCGCGGCTCGGGGGATGACCCATGCGATCCCGCGCTCGTGGTCACACCCTCCTCGAGATCACGGTGTCGACCGTGATCCTGTCGCTGCTGATCCTGGCGGCGGCGACCGCGTCGAAGATCGCGATCGTGGCGACCGCCGACGTCGCCCTGACCGACCACTCGGCGGGCGAGGAGCGCCGCACGCTCGACACGATCGGCCAGCAGCTCCTCTCCGCGAGCCGCGCGACTTTGCAAGGCACCCCCTCGGTGCAGGGCGTGACCGCCGAGAACCTGCAGGCGGGCGTCAGCTACCAGGACCTGCGGTTCCGCAAGGTCATCGGGTTCCGGAACGGGGCGGTGACCTACGAGCCCGCGACCGGACAGACCGCCGCGCAGTTGGCGCGCACCGTCGACCGGCTCGGTCGCGGCTCGCTTGTCCTGATCAACCACGGGGCGACGACGACGCTGCTCGACGACGTGAGGAGCGTCGCCTTCCAGCTCGCGGGCGCGAAGCTCACGGTGACCCTCGTCCTCGGCAATGCCACGGCCGGCGACAGCACAACTGGAACGACGACGCGCGTGCTCGACTTCGTCCTGCGCGTCCCGTGATGGAGACTCTCCTATGCGATCGAGAACAGCCCGGACACGACCCACTACGACACGAGAGGCCGGCAGTGCACTGCTCCTCGCGCTCGGCTCGATGACGACCCTGCTGATCGCGGGCGGGGCATTGCTGCTCTCCGTCACCCAGGAACGGACGGCGACGGAGCAGTCGGTCGTGATGGCACAGGCCCACGATGTCTCCACGTCCGGCGCACAGGATGCGCTCGCGACGCTGGGGCTCGACGCGAGCTACACGGGCCACTACTCGCTGGCGATCGGCGGCGCGGTCGCCGACGTGACCGTCACGGCGTGGGCAAACAACCACGTCGACGACGACGGCGACGGCGCGGTCGACGAGACCGACGAGGCGAACTACATCGGGATCACGTCGGCGGGCGAGGCGAACTGCCTCTACGACATCGGCGGGAACCTGCTCGACGTCCCGACGCGGCGCGGCCGCAGCGTCACGACCGCGATCGTGCAGAAGACCCAGCTCAACCTGTCCGTCACCCAGGCGCTCTACGTCGACGATCCCAACGCGACGTTCAAGTTCTCCGGCAACGCCTTCCTGATCAGCGGCAACGACACGAACATCAACGGCACGCCGGGACCAAACGCGGCGAAGCCGGGCATCGGGACGGTCGGCGACCCGAACCTCATCAAGACCCAGTTGAGCTCCAAGCAGAAGGCGCTGGTGATCGGCTCCGGCAGCCCACCGAGCGTCGCCACCGTGGCCGACGTCGACATGTCGGCGACGATCGCGACGCTCTCGGTGCTCGCAACCAAGGTCTTCAACGGGCCGGATGACTCGTACTCCGGCGCGCTCGGCGACTTCACCAACCGCATCCCGATCATCACGCACGCCAAGGGCAACCTGAAGCTCAACGGCAGCTCGAGCGGCTGCGGCATCCTGATCGTCGACGGCGACGTCGACTTCAACGGCAGCATCGACTTCGCCGGCGTGCTGTACGTCACGGGCGCCGTCCGCTTCAACGGCGGCGGCGGCGGCAAGAACCTGCGCGGCGCACTGCTGACGCTCGGTGCCGTCACCGGAACCGACGTGACGATCAACGGCTCGGTCGACCTGCGCTACAGCTCCGAGGCGATGACCGTCATCAACACGAAGCTCTCGAGCGGAGTGTCGCTCGTGTGCTGGAAGCAGCAGTGAGTCCCGCCGCGACACTTTTCGCGCTCACGCTCGCGGCGGCGGCCGACGAGCCGCACAAGCCGCCCACCGAGCCGACGATCGAGCGGGTCCGCCTCGAGGTCGAGGGGAAGGTGGTCAACGGTTGGCTGCTCGATGCCGACGCGGAGGGCACGACGGCGCTTCTGCTCGACGACGGAAAGGTCCAGTGCATCCCGCACGGACCGGAGCCGAGGATCCTCGAGGTCGTGAAGCACGCGGTCCGCGAGTTGCCGCCGGACGATCTCGTCGCGGGCCTGGGCCACGTGCGCGAAGGCGTGCGCGACCGCTGCGAAGAGCTGCTCGTGCAGATGGGCGCGCTGGCGACTCCGACGATCGGGTCGGCGCTCCTTGCGGAGGCGGCGGAGGTGCGGCGTCGCGGACTGCGTGTGCTCGCCGAGCGGCCGGCGAAGCAGTGGATCGCGCGCATCCGCGAGTGTCTGCGCGATGGTGACGAGGCGGTGCGCAAGGAGGCGCTCGCAACCTATGCAGTGCACCGTCCCGACGATCTCTTCGACGTCTGCCGCGGGCTGCTGCGCCTCGACCCAGCCGCGCTCGTGCGCCACGAGGCGATCGGGCAGCTCGGGCGGCTCGGCGATCTGCACGCCGTCGACCTCCTCCTCGACCATCTCGACGGCTGCGAAGACCGCAGCTTGCGTCTCGTCACTTTCGACGCGCTGCGGCGGCTCACCCTGAAGAGCTTCGGCCGCGATGAGCCGGCGTGGCGTGCGTGGTGGTCCAACCATCGTGGCGAGCTGCTGCCGGACGACTCGGAGTGACGACGCCGGGTGCGGCGCCGGCGTAGCGCCGGGGCTCGTCGAGCTTGCATCGTTGCCGTACCATTCGCCGGCCGCAGCCATCGAAGGGAAGTGCCACCGCGAGCGGCCAACCGCCGGCTTCCGCGACTGCAACGAGAGGACGCGTCATCGACAATCGATTCCACCGCCACCGCGTGGTCCGGTGGGGGCTGCGGCTCTGCTTCGCGCTTGGCGCCTCCGAGGGAACGCTCGCTCTCTCGGCGGGCGTGATCGAACGCCATGCGGGCGCAACGGGAGCCAGCGAAGGCCACGCGGGCGCCATCCTCTGCGCCGGCGATTCGCACACCTTCGGCATCGGCGCCCCCGAAGGCCGTTCCTATCCCGATCAGTTGCGCGAGAAGCTGCGCGCGGCCGGCGATTCGCGCGAGGTCGTCAACCTCGGCTTTTCGGGCCTCACCACTCACCAGATCATGGCGCGGCTGCGCGACGCGATCGAGAAGACCACGCCGGCGTGTGTGCTCTTCCTTGGCGGCCACAACGACCTCTATCGCGGCGACGTGCTGCTCGAAGTCGATTCGGCTGACCCGAGTTGGCGGACGCGCGCGCACGCGCTGCTCTGCCGATTGCGGACGTTTCGCATGCTCGAAGCGGGCGTGCGGATCGTGACGGGCGACACGGTGCGACCGGAGTATGGCGGCGCCAACGAGCAGCTCCCCGAGCCCCGAGACGTCACTCCCGACCACTGGGATGCCGAGTACGCGCGCGCGGAAACGCGCGGCGGCAAGGCGCTCTTCCCGTGGGTCAAGTTCTTCTTCGGCCACGAGGATCCGGAGCGTGCGAGCCGCGCCCTCGAAGCCTTCGTCCGCACCGACGACTACGTCCGCACGCAGCACGAGCTCCTCTACCCGATCGACGACTATCGATGGGAGCTGGCGACGCTCTCGGGTGCGAATCCGCCGCCGCTTGCACCGAGCGGACGAACCGGGGCGTCGCTCGACTATGCGCGCTTCACCGCGGCATTCGTGGCACTCCGTGACCAACACACCACGGAAGCGGTCGCATTGCTCGATGCCCTGAAGCCACAGTTCACCGGTCCGTGGGCGAGCGGCTTCCTGGCACTCCACCGCGCCTGGGCCGCCTTGATCGACCGCGACTTCGTGCGTGCCGACCGTGAGTTCGAGGCTGTGTTGCCTCCGCTCGAGGACATCTCCCCCAACATCGGCATCTACTTCGCTCTCGGCGGCGGAGCCCTCGCGCACGTGTTGTGCAACGATGACAGCCGTCTCGAGCCATGGCTCCCCCACCATGGGATCTGGAAAGAGCGGTATTGGTGGCCACAGTCACCGCAAGGCCACGAGTGGATGTTGGCGGCGGAGTGGGTGGACACGCTGAAGGGCGGCGATGCAACCGCGCTCAACCGGCTTCGCGGCTCGGTGAAGGCGCGCTTCGGAACGGCCCTGCACACGGCGCCGCTGGCCTGGCTCGTCGACCATCCGCACGCGAGCTTCGCCGAGGTCGTTGAGCAGCTGCCGATCGAGGCGCTCCGGACCAGCTGGTTCGGGCCGCTCGGGCCCTTCTATCGGAAGATCGACACCACTGAGGCCGACCGCCTGATGGAGCCGGTGTTCGAGGAGCTGGCGCGAGCGGCGCGGAGCCGGAGCTTCGAGGTCCTCCTGCTCACCTATCTCGATTACCAAAGCGGCGCAAACGACCAGCTCCGTCGGCTCGCGTCCAAGTTCGAGCTGCCGCTCATCGACATGCAGGGCGTCTACGCCATCGACGAGCTCCAGACCGACGGCAAGCGCAAGTACTTCAGCGCCGATCGCGCCCACCCGAACGAAGTCGGTTACGGACTGATGGCGAGCGCCATTTATGACGGGCTAGTGCAGCGCGGCATCGTCCACTGACGAGGGCTCGCCGTGACGGCAGGGTTGCCGTACCATGGCTCGGCTGCAAGGAACGGAAAGGTGGAAGGGGGGCCTGCCATCGAAACCCGGTTTCATCGCTGCTTCGTTGTCCGTTGGGGGCTCCGGCTTTGTTTCGCCCTCGTCGCCTGTGAGGTGACACTCACCGTCTCGGCCCACGTCATCGCACGCAATACGGGCACCGCGGCGGCGATGGACGGCCCGGAGGGTGCCATCCTCTGCGTCGGGGATTCGCACACCTTCGGTATTGGTGCGCCCGAAGGTCGCTCCTATCCCGATCAGCTACGCGAGAAGCTGAAGCAAGGCGGCGACCCGCGTGAGGTCGTCAACATCGGGCTGCCCGGTCTGGCGACCCACGAGATGCTGCCGCGACTGCACGACGCGGTTGCGAAGAGCAAGCCGTCGTGCGTCCTCTTCCTCGGTGGCACCAACGATCTCTACCGCGGCGACACGCTGCTCCAGGTCGGCGCGGCCGACACGAGCCTCGCTGCGCGTGCCCATGCGCTGCTCTCGCGATTGCGGACTTTTCGCATGGTCAAAGCGGGCGTGCGGATCCTGAAACACGACGTGGCACGCCCCGAGTACGGCGGTGCCGCCGAGCCGCTCCCCGATCCCACCAAGATCAGCGCCGAGCAGTGGGACGCGGAGTACGCACGCGCCGAGATCGCCGGCGGCAAGGCCGTCTTCCCGTGGGTCCGGTTCTTCTTCACTCTCGAGAAGTCGGACCTGGCGATGCGTGCGTTCGAAGCCTTCGCCCGCTCGAACGAGTGCGCCCTCACCCGGGAGGCACTCCGCTACCCGCTCGATGACTATCGATGGGAGCTGTCGATCCTCGCGGGTGAGGATCCGCCGGCGCTGTCGGCCGCCGGACGGACCGGTGTGGCGCTCGACTATGCGCGCTTCACCGAGGCGTTCACGGCCCTCCGCACCGGACAGACCAAGGAGGCGGTGACGCTGCTCGACTCCTTGAAGCCGCAATTCAACAATCCCTGGTCGAGCGGCTTCCTCGCCCTGCACCACGCGTGGGCGGCCTTGATGGAACGCGACTTCGTGCGGGCCGACGCGGAGCTCCAGGTGATCCTGCCGCCGCTCGAGGACATCTCACCGAGCATCGGCATCTATCACGCGCTCGGCGGCGGCGCCGTCGCGCACCTCCTGCGGGATGGCGAGAGCCGGCTCGAGCCGTGGCTCGCCCGCCATCCGATCTGGAAGGAGCGCTACTGGTGGCCGCAGTCGCCCTACGGCCACGAGTGGATGGTGATCGCCGAATGGGTGGATGCGCTGAAGGGCTGCGACCAGAAGGCCGTTGACCAGGCCAAGGGCAACTCGAACTACCGCTTCGGCGCGGTGCCGCGCACCGCTCCGCTGCGCTGGTTGGTCGACCACCCGAACGCGACCTTCGCGGACGTCGTGCAGCAGATGCCGATCGACGCTCCGCGCATCTCCTGGTTCGGGCCGCTCGGTCTCTTCTATCGGTTCATCAACGACGAGGAGGCCGACCGCCTGATGCGACCGGTGTTCGAGGAGCTGGCCACGTCGGCGCGAGCGGGGTCGTTCGATGTCGTCCTGCTCACCTACCTCGACTACCAGACCAAGGCGAACGGCGTGCTCCGCCAGTTCGCCGCCGAGTTCGACCTGCCGATCGTCGACATGCAAGCGGCCTACGACGTCCGCGAGCTCGAGGCGGACGCCCAGCACCGTTACTTCAGTGCCGATCGGGCCCATCCAAACGAGGCGGGCTACGAGCTCATGGCGCGCGCCGTCTACGAGAAGCTCCGGAAGCGTGGCATCGTCCACTGACCGCGGATGACGCAGGCGATGACACTGACATTGCGAGAGGTGGCGGAGCTGGTGCAGGGACGGCTCGTCGGCGACGGGAGCATCGTCATCGACGGCGTCGGGCCGATCGAATCGGCGGCGCCGAGCCAGCTCGCGGCGCTCGACAGCGATCGCTTCCTCGAGGCCGCGCGAAGGTCGACGGCGGCGGCGCTCCTCTGCACGGAGAAGCTCGCGGCGCAGATCGACCGCCCGCGGATCGTCACGCCGGTGCCGCAGATCGCGCAGAACCGGGTGATCGAGCGGCTCGGGCTCTGGCAACTGCCGTGGACCGAGGCGGGCCGCCATCCCGCGGCGATCGTCGACCCGACCGCGCTGCTGGGCGACGGCGTCATGCTCGGACCCTGCGCGGTGGTCGGCGCGCGCGCGCGCATCGGCGCCGGCACGCGGCTCTATCCACACGCCGTCGTCGAGCCCGATGCAACGATCGGCGCCCGCTGCCGGGTCCATTCGCACGCGGTCGTTTGCTCGCCGGCGACGATCGGCGACGACTGCGTGATCGGCCACGGCGCGATCGTCGCGGGCGAGGGCTTCGGCTTCGGCTTCGGACCGACCGGTGCCGTCCGCCTGCGC
The DNA here is from genome assembly GCA_964426265.1 of uncultured Phycisphaerales bacterium. Taxonomy (GTDB): domain Bacteria; phylum Planctomycetota; class B15-G4; order B15-G4; family SIAN01; genus SIAN01. Next base: position 12,241 of record CAYRQC010000362.1, read on the forward strand.
CACCTTGGCCGCGTGGTGATCGGCAACCGTGTCGACATCGGAAACCACACGACGATCGACCGCGCCCGCTTCGGCGACACGCGCGTCGACGACGACGTCAAGCTCGACAGCCACGTCCACCTCGGCCACAACGTCGCCATCGGCGAGCGCACGATCTGCGCCGCCTTCACCGGCATCGCCGGCTCGTCCACGATCGGCGCCGACTGCCTGCTCGGCGGCCAGAGCGGCGTGACCGACCACGTGGACGTCACGAACGGCTGCCGCTTCGCCGCGCGGTCGGGCATCGGTAAATCGATCACCGAGCCGGGCGACTACTTTGGTTTCTGGGTCAAGGAGCGGCGCGTCGGGCTGCGCGAGATGATCGCCACCAAGAACCTGCCCGACGCCTTGAAGGCGCTAGAGAAGCTGGAGGCGAAGGTGGCGGACCTGGAGCGGAAGCTCGGAGCGAGCTGACCCCGGGCACGCCGTTCCCCGTTCGCCGATCGATTGCGTCCGAACGGCGAACAGGGGCGAACCACGGCCGACCCGCGAGCGCGGCACGAGTGCTCTTCGACGTCGTACGAGACGTCCGCGACGACGCCAAATCTGACGCCGAGTCCGGGCTCCGCGGCTGTCTCCTAATCTTTTCGGAGTCGGACCCAACGCGAGCGCCGTACAGCCAGTACGATCGCCCACCCGTCGCGCAAGGAACGGCCATGAGTCTCCGCGGCACGCTCGCTGTCCGATTCCCGGTTCCACTGGCTGGCGCGCGTGCCGTCTCGCTGTTCGTCGGGCTCGCAAGCGCTCCGTCGGCCGGCGCCGTCGCAACCCCGTTGCCCGCAGCGCTGCCGATCACGATCGCACGACCCATCCAGGACGCGCGGCGCGGCGCGCAGGATGCGGCGGCGAACGACCAGTACAACTACATCGCCGGCCTGTTCGAGAAGGGCTTCCACGAGCTGGTCGTGACCGAGGCGCGCAAGTTCCTCGACGCGCGCGGCGGCCACGCGCGCGCGCCACTCGTCCGCTACCACCTCGGGCAGTCGCTCTTCGAGCTGGCGAAGCTGGCCGAGGCGCGCGGCGAGCTTGCGAAGCTCGAGCCGCCGCCCGCCGACTTCCGCTACGGAACGGAGGTGAGCTTCCGCCTCGCGCAGTGTGCGCTCGAGCTCGGTCCGCTCGACGAGGCGGCGCGCCGTTTCGATGCCATCGCGGCGAGCGACCACTACCTCGCACCCGCCGCCGCCTTCAACGCCGGCGAGGCGCACTTCCGCAACCAGGCCTTCGCCGCCGCCGCCAAGGCCTATGCGAAGGCGGTCGAAAGCGGCGACGCGGAGTACGCGAAGAGTGCGCTCCACGGCATGGGCTGGGCGCTCTATGAGGCCGGCGAGTTCGAGACCGCCGCGAATGCACTCCAGCTTTTCGTGCAGCGCCACGGCCAGGATCCGAACGCCGCCGAGGCGCAGTTCCTGCTCGGCGAGTGCCGCATGAAGCTCGGCAAGCCCGCTGAGGCGCTGGCCGCGTTCCAGAAGGTCGCGCCCGGCGAGTGGCAGGACGACGCGCTCTCGGCCGCCGGCTTCGCGTGTGCTCAATTGAAGGACGACGCGAAGGCGGCGCAGTGGTTCCTGCGGCTCGAGCAAGCGGTCCCCGACAGCCCCCTCCTTCCCGAGGCGCGGCTGCACGCCGGCATCCATCTGCAGGGCGCGGGCCGCGATGACGACGCGGCGGGAGTGCTCGATCGGCTGCTGCAAGGCGACGCGGGCGCGTTCTTGCCGGAAGCGTGCTACTGGCGCGGCCTGGCGGAACGGCGGCGCAGCGGGGCCAAGGCGGCGGTCCGCTTCTTCGAAAACGGGCTCGCGGCCAAGCCGGAGAAGGAGATCGAAAAGCGCCTCGCGCTCGCGCGCGCCGATGCGCTCTTCGATGCCGGCGACTTCGAGAAGGCGAAGGAGGCGTACGCCAAGGCGGGGGGCAGCTCGGAGGATGCGGCCTACTCGGCGGCGGTGGCGGCGCTGAACGGCGGCGATCATGAGGGGGCGGCGCGGCACGCTCGCGAGCTGCTCGCGAAGTTCGGGAGCGGGCGGCACGGCGCCGGCGCCAACCTGGTGCTCGGCGAAGCACTCTTCGTGCAGCAGAAGTGGGCGGAGGCACTCGCCGCGTTCGAGCAGGCAGCGGAGGCGCAAGGCGAGGGCGCGGAAGGGCGGGCCGCACTGCGGCCGCGGGCGCTGTCGCGGGCCGGCTGGTGCGCGTTCAAGCTGACCAAGCTGCCGGAGGCGGCGAGCCAGTTCGCAACGCTCGTGAGCGAGTTCCCGAACGACGAGCGCGCCGCCGAGGCGGCCTTCATGGCCGGCCGTGCGCAGTTGCGCGCCGGCAACGCCGCGGCCGCCGAGACGGCGCTCCAGCTCGTGCTCCAGCAATACGGCAAGAGCGAGTGGAGCGACGACGCGCACTACGACCTCGCGCAGTGCAAACGGGCGCTCGGCAAGAACGATGAGGCGGAGCGGCTACTGGCGCAGCTCGCGAAGGGCGGCGCGAAGGTCGACGCCGGGCTGTCGCAGCGCGCGGCCCTCGAGAGTGCCGAGGCGTTGGCGACGGCGGGCAAACACGAGAGCGCGCTCCAGATGCTCGCCGCGCTCACCAACGGGAGTGGTGTTCCGGTCGACGTGCTGCGACCGGCGCTCTATGCGCAGGCGTGGTCGCTCTTCTCGTTGTCGCAGCTCGGGGAGGCGCAGCGGGCGATCGAAGCGCTGCTGGGGAGCGAGTCGGCGAGCGCACCGATGAGCAAAGAGGTGGCGACGCCGGCGCTCGAGCTCGCGGTGGCGATCGCGCGCGCGCAAAAGGACGGCGCGCGGGCGCAGAGCGCGTACCAGCGGCTGCTCGAGATCGCGCCCGGCAGCGAGCGGGCTCCCGAGGTTGCGCTGGTGGCGGCGCTCGCGCTCGACGAGGCGGACGATGCGCGCGGCGCGGCGACGCTGCTCGAGGAGGCGAACCGCCGCTGGCCGAAGTGGGCGGGGCGGGATCGGCTGACCTATCAGCTCGCGCTCGATTTGCAGAAGGCAGGCGACACGGAGAAGGCCAAGCAACTGCTCGCGAAGGTGGTCGCGGAGATGGGCGCCAGCCCGCTCGCCGCACAGGCCGCGTACCAGCTCGGCGAGCAGGCGTATGCGGCCGGCGACTTCGATGGCGCGTTCGCTCGCTACAGCCAAGCGGCGGGTGATGGCTCGACGGTGGCCGACGCGGCGCTCTACAAGTCGGGTTGGTGCCGCTTCCAACAGCAGCAGTTTGCGGCGGCGGCGCAGCTCTTCGCCGGGGTCGTGGCGCGCTTCGAGAAGAGTCCGCTGCTGGGCGAGGCGCGATTCCTCGCCGGAGAGTCGCTCTATCGCGCCGCGCAGTACGAACCGGCGGCGACTGCGCTCACCGAGTTCTTGGAGAAGCACGGCAAGCACGAGCAGCGCGCGAACGGGCTTTTCCGGCTCGGGCTCGCGTGCGGTGAGCTGGGGCGGATGGAGGACTGTTTTGCGGCGTTGGACCGCCTGCAGCGCGAGTTCCCGGAGTTCACGCTGAAGGCGGAGAGCGACCTGTGGCTCGGGCGGGCGCTGCTCGCGAAGAAGCGGACCAACGACGCGCTCGCGAAATTCGACGCGGTGATCCAGGGCGATCGCGGGGTGCTCGCGGCGCGGGCGCATCTGGGGCGCGGCGACACGCTGTTGGTGCAAGAGCGGATCGAAGACGCGCTCTCCGAGTTCCTGAAGGTCGCGCTGCTGTTCGACAGCGAGCCCGAGGTGGCGCGCGCGCTGCTGCTGTCGGGGCAGTGCCTCGAGCAGTTGGGTGATCCAGTGAAGGCGAAGGCGCGTTACGCCGAGCTCCTCGAGAAGCACGCGAACTCACCCGAGGCGACGCCGGCGCGCGAACGGCTGCGGGCGCTGGCGGCGGGCAGCGGGTACTAGGCGCGATCCAGCCGCGAAACCACAGACCACGATTCCACCCTCTCATCGCAAATCGAGATCTCCATGCTT
>CAYRQC010000363.1:0-3075 GCA_964426265.1 uncultured Phycisphaerales bacterium
AACCAGCTTTTCGAGTGGGTGAGCTACTTCTGGAGCGGCCAGGACATGGAGTGGCTGCCGCGGGCGTGGAACGACTTCGCCGCTTCGCCGATCTTCGCGAGCCTCGAGCCCCGACTGAAGGTGCCGCGCGCGTGCTACGAGTGGGAGCTGGTGATGCTTGCCGGCGGCGACGCGGTGCCGCTCACCGATCCGATGCCGGAGGGATTCGCCACCGACTTCGCGCGCTACACCGTGCTGCGCAGCCAGCTCGCCACCGATCAGCGCTCCGCCGCCGCGGCCGATCTCGCGAAGCTGGCCACGAAGGGCGGTCTCGGATCGTTCGCCACCTTCGCGAAGCTGCACGCGGCGTGGGCTCCGCTGCTCGACCGCGACTTCGCGCGCGCGAGCCGCGAGCTGCTCGCCATCGCCGACACCATCGAGAGCCGCTCGCTCGCCAAGCTCGGCCGGCTCCATGAGCTGTCGGCGCACGGCCTCTACCACTCGCTCGGCGCCGCCGCCGTCGCCGCCCTGCTCACGCGGCCCGATGCCCGACTCGCGGAGTTCCTCGGCGAGCGACAGGCGCTCTGGAAGCTCCTCCTCGATCGCCGTACCTGTGCGGACGGGCAGGAGTGGATGTACGCGGCGCTGCTCCTCGACGCCGCGCGCGATCCCGATTCGTCGCGCCTCGCGACGGCCGTCCAGGAAACGAAGGCACGCTTCCGGGGCGGCGCGCGGACCACTCTCCTCTCCACGCTGCTCGCCGCCCCGCTCTCGCCGTTCGCCGAGCTGGTCCAGCGGCTCGCGCTCGATCTGCCGCGGCTGTCGTGGTTCGGGCCGACCCGCTACTTTTTCGTCGAGCCAGCGAGCGAGGAGTTGGAGAAGCCGCTCGCCGCGTCGCTCGACCAGGTGCAGGAGCTGCAGACGCGTTACGGCTTCCGCGTCGTGGTCCTGACCTACCTCAGTGACATGTTCACTGCCTGCAGCGAGCGACTGCTGAAGCTCGGGCGCGCGCGCGGCTTCGACGTCGTCGACCTGCACGCGATCTATCCGGCGACGCTCCTCAACGAGGATGACCGGAAGCGCTACTTCTCGGCCGATCGCGGCCATCCGAACGATGCCGGCTACGGGCTGGTGGCGAAGGCACTGCTCGACCAGCTCGTCGCCGGCGGACTGGTGAAGTAGGGCTGCGTTCCGCGAGCCACGGCCACTGCAACGGGTGGGCCGCGACCTTCGCGCTATCCTCCCACCATTCCTGAGCCGCGGCGCCGATGGGAAGCCAGCCTTGCCGCAAGGAGCTGATGGTCGCGGAGTCGATGCGTTGCTCGCCCGCTATGTGAGCGGGCTGCGGGCGTTCGTGCGCCTGAACGCCGGCCCGCGACTGCGCGCGAAGGAGGCGGAGTCGGATCTCGTGCAGTCGGTCTGCCGCGAAGTGCTCGAGCACGGGGCCGGCAAGACGTTCGACAGCGAGGCGGCGTTCAAGGCGTGGCTCTTCCAGGCCGCGCGCCGCAAGATCATCGACCGTGCGCGCTACTGGCGACGGGCGAAGCGCGCCGCGTCGCGAGAAGTGGGACTTGGCACCGGCACGGCGTCGGGTGGCTCGCGAGAGCTGATGACCTGCTACGCCACGCTCTCCACGCCGAGCGCCAACGCGATGGCACACGAGCAGCAGCAGCGGATCGAGCAGGCGTTCGCCCGCCTGACGCCACGACAGCGCCGCGTCATCACGCTCGCACGCATCGTCGGGCTGCCGCACGAAGCGATCGGCGCGGAGCTCGGGCTCAAGCCCAACGCGGTGCGCCAGCTGCTCTTTCGCTCGCTCGCGCAGTTCTCGACGCTGCTCGGCCAGGAAGGCCCGCGCCCGGCCGGTTGAGCGGGGCTCGGGATCCTCGATCCTCAACCGCCGCCGGAGCCACCGGTAGCGCGCGCCCGCTCGAGCTCCGCGAGCTCGAAGTCGATCCGTTCGAGATCACCGGTGTCGAGCTGGCCGGAACTCTCGACCACGGGCCGCGCCGCTTGCAGCACCGCCTCGGCGGCATCGAAGTGGCCCAGCGAGATCGCGCACTTGGAATGCTTCAACACGACGTCGATGAAGTCCTGCCGGCGTTTCGGGTAGGCCGCGAGCTGCAGGTCGAAGGCCTGACGCAGGAGTGGCTCGGCGCCGGCGGCGTCCCACAAAGTCGTCTTGATCGAGGCGTGCAGCAGGAGGAGCTGCGGGTGCATCAGGTGCCCGGGCTCGTAGAGATCCGTCGCGAGGGCGCGCGCGCGCAGCACGACCTCCTCGGCTTCGGTGAGCCGTTGATAGTCGCGCAAGAAGAAGGCGAGGCTCTGGAGGCAGAGGACCATCTCTTGGTGGTGGCCGAGACCGAGCTCCTCCAGCATCGCCAGCGCACGTCGGAAATCGCGCTCCGCGCCGGCCGAGTCGTCGTTCTTCTGCAGCACGCGGCCGTAGTCGCGCAGGCTGACCGCGATGTCACGATGACGCGGGCCGAGCAGCCGCTCGCGCATCGCGAGCGCCTCGCGGAGCAGCGGCGTCGCCTCGGTCAGCAGCCGCGCCTCGAGGAAGCTCTCACCGAGGTTCGAGAGCGCGGCCGCGAAGTCGCGATGCCCTTCCGGGTAGAGCTCGCGGAAGAGGGCGACGGCCTCCGTCCAGCACTCGCGGGCGCGCGTGGCGCGCCCGATCTGGAGGTAGTAGCCGCCGACGCCGTTGAGCGTCCGCGCGAGGTCGGCGCGTTCGGCTCCGAGGTCCTGCCGCCCGAGCGCGAGCGCCTCCTCGAGCAGCTCGCCCGCCCGGTCGAGCACGCCGAGGTTCTTGTAGGCGCTCCCCATCAGCACCAGCAGCCGCGCGCGCACCACCGGCTGACCTTGGAGCTCGTCCTCGATCTTCGCCGTGCCGAGATCGAGGAGCTCGCGCAGCGTCATCTCCTTGCCGCCCCGCTCGTACGGGTCGGCGAGGCGAAAGAGCTCCTCGACGAAGCTGGCAACCGACGTCGCCGTGGTGCGCTGCCCCTCGGCCTCCTCCTTGGCCGACTTCTGCTCGAACCCGAACAGCACCGAGCCGACGACCAGCAGCAACCCCATCCCCATGCCGACCGCCGC
>CAYRQC010000364.1:0-6150 GCA_964426265.1 uncultured Phycisphaerales bacterium
AGGTAGTTGGCGCGCGAGTCGTTGCCGACATAGAGGTCCTGGTCGCCATCCAGGTCATGATCGAAGGCGACCACACCGAGTGCATAGCGCGGCTCGACCGCATGGATGCCGGAGCTCTCGCTGATGTCGGTGAAGGTGCCATCGCCGTTGTTGCAAAAGAGCGAGTCGGGCTCCGGGACCATCCCCTTCGGCCCGCACGCGGCCGGCAGGTCGAGATAGGGACACTCGACCTTGCGCCAACACTGCGGATCGCGCGCCACCGCCATCGCGAAGTAGTTCCCCACATAGAGGTCGAGGTCGCCGTCACCATCGGCGTCGAAGAAGGTCGAGCCGACCGACCAGTGCGGATCGCCGACACCTGCCTTCTCGGTGACGTCGATGAAACCGCCGGCGCCGTCGTTTTGCAGCAGCCGATTCGGCCCCCAACAGGTGACGTAGAGATCACAGTCACCGTCACCGTCGTAGTCGGCGGCAGTCACCCCCTGCCCGAAGACGCGCAGCCCCGCACCCGACGCGTCGGTGACATCGGTGAAGTGGCCGGTGCCGTCGTTTTCGAGGAGCCGGCACTGACCGTCGAGCAGCGGACGCCAATCGGTGTCGAGGGCGTCGGAAGTGCGTGGGTCGGTGGTGCGTGGATCCTCGGCGGGCGCGCCAGCCTCGCTCACCGTCGCCGCAGCCGGCCCGATCCGACACGCGTCGACCAGGAAGACATCGAGATCGCCATCACCCTCCTTGTCGAAGAGCGCACAGCCGTTGCCGATCTCCTCGATCAGGTAGCGCTTCTTGACCGGATCGCCGCAGTGATTCACCCAAGTGATGCCGCGCGCGGCGGCTTCATCGGTGAAGACGAGCGCGGGCGGCGGCGCGGGTGGCTCGGCGCTCTGGCAGGTCATGCGTGGATCGCCCGCCCGTCGACCGCGAGGGCCGCCTCCTTCAGCGCTTCTGCGAGCGTCGGGTGGGCATGACACGTGCGGGCGAGGTCCTCGGCGCTCGCATGGAAGGTGATGGCAGTGGCGGCCTCGGCGATCAGCTCGCTCGCGTGGGCACCGAAGATGTGGACGCCGAGGAGGCGGTCGGTCTCGGCATGCGCGAGGAGCTTCACGCGGCCTTCGATCGATCCCGCGGCGCGGGCGCGGCCGTTGCCGCGGAACTGGAAGACGCCCTTCTTGAAGGGGATGCCGGCCTTCGTCAGCTCCTCTTCCGTCTTGCCGACACCGGCGACTTCCGGGTGGGTGTAGACGACGGACGGGATCGCGTCGTAGTTCACGTGGCCATGGCCAGTCGCGAGGAACTCGGCGCAGGCGACGCCCTCCTCCTCGGCCTTGTGCGCGAGCATCGGGCCGCGGATCACGTCGCCGATGGCGTAGATGCCGGGCACCGTCGTCGCGAAGTGGTCGTCGACCGGGATGCGGCCGCGCGGATCGAGCTGGATGCCGACCGCGTCGAGGCCGAGCCCTTCCGTGTTGGGCGCGCGCCCGATCGCGACCAGCACGCGCTCGGCGCGCAGCACGTCGCCGCCTTCGAGCTCGACGATGGCTGCAGTGGCCTCCGTGCCATTCGCCGCGTCCTTCGCCGCTCGCTTCACCTTCACTCCGAGCCGGAACTTCAGTCCCTGCCGTTCGAGGATCTTCTTCGCGTCGGCCGCGATCTCGGCATCCATGCCGGGGAGGATCCGATCGAGCAGCTCGAGAACCGTGACTTCGCTGCCGAGCCGCGCCCACACCGATCCCATCTCGAGCCCGATCGCGCCGGCGCCGATCACGATGAGACGCGGCGGCACCTGTGGCCACGAGAGCGCCTCCGTGCTGGTGCCGACGCTCTCGCCATCGACCTCGAGACCGGGAATGCGCGCGACCTTGCTGCCAGTCGCGAGGATCACGTTCTTCGCCGTGATCTCGATCGGGGGCGCGGTGACGGCGGGTCCGCTTGCCGCTGGACCACCTGCGCGTGCGGCACGTGCCGCACCACTTGCGCCGATCGGATCGATTGCCTCGACGACGAGCTTCACGCCGTCGACGGCCGAAGCCGCGACCAGCCGCCCAGTGCCGCGATAGCGCGTGATCTTGTGCTTCTTCATCAGTGCGTCGATGCCGGTCGTGAGCCCTTTCACGACCAAGTCCTTGCGCTTCAACATCGCCGCAAGATCGAGCTCGACGCCGCTTACCTTCACGCCGTGTTCGGCGAGCGAGTGGCGCGCCTCGGCGAACTTCTCGCTCGACTCGAGGAGCGCCTTGCTCGGGATGCAGCCGACGCGCAGACAGGTGCCGCCCAGCACCGCCTCGCGCTCCACGATCCCCACGTTCATGCCGAGCTGCGCCGCGCGGATCGCCGCGACGTAGCCGCCCGGCCCCGCGCCGATCACCACCAGGTCGTGCTCCATCCGCCGCTCCGCTCCTCGGCTGCGCCGCTGCTGGGTCGCTCCGACGCTCCGATGCTCTCGAGCCCAGTCCGGTCGCACCGCCCCACGTCCCCCGCCGCGTGAACCACGGGAGCGGTCGGCGCGATTCCAGGCGTGCATGATGCCGCAAGCCATGATCGATGCGCTCCTCGCCGAATCGCGCTGGCTCACTCGCCTTGCCGCGGCTCTCGCCGGCGAGGGTGATGCCGCCGATGAGCTCGCCCAGCAGACGTGGCTGCAAGCGCTGGAATCGCCGCCGCACGATCGACGCAACCTGCGCGGCTGGCTGGCGACCGTCGCGCGGAACATCTGGCGCGGACGCCACCTCGCCGAGCAACGCCGCGCGGCGCGCGAGCGGGCGGCCCCGATCGCCGAGCCGCCGGCGACGCCGGAGGAGGCGGTCGCTCGCGCCGAGCTGCGGCGGCGCGTCGTCGAAGCGGTCCTGGCGCTCGACGAGCCGTACCGCTCGACGCTCGTGATGAGCTTCTTCGAGGAGATGAGCGCTGCGGCGATCGCCGCGTTGGTCGGTGCGCCCGTCGAGACGATCCGCACGCGCCGAAAGCGGGGGCTCGCGCGGCTGCGCGAACGGCTCGCCGTCGAACGCGACGAGCGCGGCCGGCCGCTCGCGGGAGTGTTGCTGGCATTCGCCGGTGGCAACAAGGAGCTGCTACTGATGACAACGGGTGCGAAGTCCTTGATCGGCGCGGCTGCCGCGGCGGCGCTGCTGGTGACGGCGATCGTGCTGGCGAGAGGTGGCGACGCGCGACCACCGGTGACGCCGCTGCCAGCCATCGCTGCCGCGCCGGCGTCGAGTGGTTCATTGCCCGAGAGCGAGCCGATCGAAGCCGTCCGCGACAACGTTGCGACCACTCCCGAGGACGACGTCACCAAAGACTTGGCGCGCTCCGCCATCACCTTCACGCTCACCGGCGTCGTGCGGGACGCGACCGGCGAACCCGTCGCCGACGCCACCGTCGCGCTGCTCCCCGAGGAGTCATCACGGCCGACGCGCGAGCTCGCGCTGATCGCGCGGATCGATCGCGGCGGGACGGCGCTCGACCTTTCGCGCCTGGAGTCTTCGCGCGAGGCGCGTACCGACGCCGACGGGCGCTTCGAGTTCGCGGCGACGAGCGCCTTCGGAAGCTGGTGGCTCGGCGCCTTCCATCCGGTGCGCGGGATCGGCGTCGCGACGCTGCTGCGCGTCGAGCCGGGTGCGCACCGTGAGACGGAGATCACGCTCCAGAGATTGGGGACGATTCGCGTGCACGTCGTCGATGCGACGGGAGAGCCGATCGCCAACGCTTTCGTCGTGAACCAGAAGGACGGCAGTTCAACGGGCCGCGGCGCCGACGAACGCGGCGCGATCACCTTCTTCGTCCTGGGGTCCGGGCGCTACTCGTTGCACGCGACGAAGTCGGGGCTGACGCCGTCACGCGCGGTCGAAGTCGAGCTGACGGAGACGTCGCTCGAGGCGCGCGTTGATCTGGTCTGCGGCGAGGGCGCGGTGCGCAAGCTGGCCGGGCGTTGGCGGCTACCCGATGGCTCGCCCGTCGCACCGGCGACGCTGCTCGGGCCACCGCTCACGGCGCTCGGCCACGACGTGGATGAGCTGCTCCTTGCCGGCTTCGCCGAGGATCCGGCAGCCACCACGACGACCCGCGGCAAGCATCTGATGCGGGAGTTCTTCGACGACGACTTCATGGACGACTGCTGGGAGGCGACGGTGACACGCTCGGAGATCCAATTCGTCGGACTGCTCGCGGCCGACGTGCTGGTCGCGAGCGCGGCGATCCCGGCCGATGGCAGCTCGCCCGATCTGGTGATCGACGTCGGACGGCTCCAAGGCGAGCGCGTGCTGTGCGGCGTAGTGGTGAGGATCACGGCGCCGGGCGACCCGGCATCGGCGCCGATCAAGGCGTCGCTCTCCGTCGGACACACGACGGGGGACGCGCACGAGGGCTCCTCGATCTCGTGCCAGGAGATCGCGCTCACGCCGGGAGAAGTGTGGACCCAACGGCTGGCGCCGCGAGCCGCGACGCACCTCGTCTTTTGCGTCGAGGCGCCCGGCTTCGCGACCGCCTGGGCGTCGTGCATCGCGGACGCGGCGACGGAACGCGAGGTGACGATCACGCTGCAGCCGGCCGGCGCCCGGCTGCTCGGCGCGGTCGTCACGGACGATGGCGCGCCGGCCACCGACGGCCAGGTGGCGCTCTATGTGCGAAACATGCAAGACGGCGAGCGCTGGGAACCGGCGGGCCGCGACGTCCAGAGCCTGACCGGCGAGGGTCGCTTCGAGTTCGACTCGCTCTGCTCCGGTGAGCACCTGATCGTGGTGCGCGTGAAGGGGCGCGCCGCTGCCGCCGCGATCGTCGAGGCGAGCGGCGACGCGCAGCCGGTGCCGTTGACGAGCCATGCGGGCGTCGCTTGCTCGCTCCGGATCCTGAAAGAGCAAGGGGAGCAGGCTCCGCAACAGTTCCTGCGCGTGCTCGATCGCGATGGAGCGCCGGTCTGGGACGACCAGCGCGGCATGAACCTCTTCTTCCGCGACCGCCGCAGCTACGAGCTGCGATTGCTGCCGGGCGCCTACTCCGCCGAGGTGACGCGGCCGGGCGGCGCGACGGCGCGCGTCGAGTTCACCGCGGTCGAGGGTGCCGAGATCACGATCCCGCTTCCGCAGTGACGATCGGACCTGCGTCGCCTCACGTCTCGAGCAGGATGCGCGCCGGCGACTCGACGCACTCCTTGATCCGCTTCAGGAAGGTGACCGCCTCGCGGCCATCGACGAGGCGGTGGTCGTAGGTGAGCGCGACGTACATCATCGGCCGGATCACGACTTGGCCGTCGCGCGCGACCGGGCGCTCCTGGATCGCGTGGAGCCCGAGCACGCCCGACTGCGGCGGATTGACGATCGGCGTCGAGAGGAGCGAGCCGTAGACGCCGCCGTTGCTGATGGTGAACGTCCCGCCCGTGATCTCGTCGAGTGCGAGCTTGTTCTCCTGCGCGCGCTTCCCGAAGTCGGCGATCGTCTTCTCGACCTCGGCGAACGACAGACCTTCGGCGTTGCGGATCACCGGCACGACCAATCCCTTGCCGCCGCCGACCGCCACGCCGATGTCACAGAAGTGGTGATAGACGATCGCGTCGCCCTCGGCGCTCGCACGGACCTGTGCATTGATCGCCGGCACCGCCGCGAGTGCATCGCACGCCGCCTTGACGAAGAACGACATGAACCCGAGCTTGACCCCGTGCTTCTGCTGGAACGTCTCGCCGTGGAGCTTGCGCAGCTCCATCACCGCGCTCATGTCGATCTCGTTGAACGTGGTGAGCAGCGCCGCCGTCGCCTGCGCCTCGACCAGCCGCCGCGCCACCGTCCGCCGCAGCGGGCTCATCGGCACCGCCTCCGTCACGCGGGCGACCGAAACGCCGGCTACTGCCACCGGTGACTGATCGGTGCCAGGCACAAATCCCCCACCTTTGGCGGGCGCTCCCGGGGAACCACGCGCGGCTGGCGTCGCCGCCCCGGGAAGGGGTGGTGGGTTTGTGCCAGGCACCGATCCACCGCCTGTGGCAGCTCGCGCGACGTCTTCCTTCAGCAGGCGGCCACCTGGTCCGGTGGCGGTCACGGCCGAGGGCGCGAGCCCGCTCTCCGCCAGGAGCCGCTCGGCGGCGGGCATCACCTTGGTCACCTTCGCAACGGTGGGGCTGCCGTTCACCCCCTCTTCCATCACGCCCAGCACGTCGCCGACGCTCGG
>CAYRQC010000365.1:0-10267 GCA_964426265.1 uncultured Phycisphaerales bacterium
CGCCTTCGGCACCGTCGAGGAAGCGGTGAAGGCGATGAAGGACGGCGCCTACGACTTCCTCACCAAGCCGTTCCGCCGCGAGCAGCTGCTCAAGCTCATCGACAAGGCGCTGGAGCGCCGCGGGCTGATCGAGAAGAACAAGGCGCTGCAGCAGCGCCTGGACGACCTGCTCGGGCAGGGGACGATGATCGGCGCCAGCCCGGCCTTCCGGCGGATGATGACGCTGGTCGAGCAGGTGGCCGACTCGTCGGCCACCGTGCTCATCCTGGGCGAGAGCGGGGCGGGCAAGGAGGGCGTGGCCAAGGCCATTCACCAGGGCTCGGCGCGCAAGGCCGGGCCCTTCGTGCCGGTCAACTGCGCCTCGCTGCCGGAGACGCTGCTGGAGTCCGAGCTGTTCGGCTACGAGAAGGGCGCCTTCACCGGCGCCGCCGGCCGCAAGGAGGGGCGCTTCGAGCTGGCCGACGGCGGCACGCTCTTCCTCGACGAGATCGGCGACATGGACGTGAAGGTCCAGCCGAAGCTGCTGCGCGCGCTCGAGCAGCGCGAGATCCAGCGGGTCGGCGGCGCCGGGACGAAGAAGGTCGACGTCCGGCTGGTCGCGGCGACCCAACCGGAACTGGCGCAAAAGGTCGAAAGCGGAGCATTCCGACGTGATCTCTGGTTCCGGATCGCGGTCCTCACGCTCGAGCTGCCGCCGCTGCGCGATCGGCTCGGCGATGTGCCGGAGCTGGTCGACCACTTCCGCAAGAAGCACGGCGCGCGGATGAAGAAGGAGATCCCGCCCGCGAGCCCGGAGCTGCTCACGCGCCTCATGCGCCACCGCTATCCGGGCAACGTGCGCGAGCTCGAGAACCTGGTCGAGTCGCTGGTCGTGCTGGCGGATGGACCGATGGTGGTGAGCGATCTGCCGCCGGCGCTCGGCGGGGGCGCGAGCATGGGGGCGGCGGGCGCAACTGCGGGATCGGCGCCAACCACGGCGGCGTCAAGCAGCACACCAGGAAACAGCGCGCCACCCATCCCCACACCCCAAGGAGCCGCGACACCGAGTGGCGCCGCCGGTTCGTTGAAGGAGATCGTCGGGGACGCGATCGCCGCGCTCGAGCGCGACATCATCCAGCGGACCCTGCGCGACAACGGCGGCAACGTGACGCGCGCCGCGGCGACGCTCGGGCTCTCGCGCAAAGGGCTGCAGCTCAAGCTCAAGGAGCTCGACATCCACCGGAACGAGCTCACCCATGGCTGAGACCACGCCGATCGCGACTGCGCGCGTCGAGATCGACGGCCGGACGATCACGCTCGAGACCGGGCGCATCGCGCGTCAGGCGCACGGAGCGGTGGTCGTGCGGCAGGGCGACGCGGTGGTGCTGGTCACCGCGGTGATGGCGGCCGACGCGAAGCCGGGTGGTGGCGGTGGTGATCGCGGGGACGACGACTTCGTGCCGCTCACGGTCGAGTACCGCGAGAAGCTTGCGGCCAACGGCCGCATTCCTGGCAGCTTCATCCGCCGCGAAGCGCGGATCAGCGACGACGAGATATTGGTCAGCCGGATTCTCGATCGCTCGACGCGGCCGCTCTTCGGCCGGCTCGGTGGGCGTGAGGTGCAGGTGCAGGCGACGGTGCTGTCGGCCGATCCGCCGCGAGTCGAGACGTCGCTGCTCGCGCTGCTCGGCACGTCGGCGGCGCTCCACCTCTCACCAATTCCCTGGGAGGGGCCGATTGCGGGCGCGCGACTGGTGCGCGTCGGCGGCCGCTGGATCGCGTTTCCCGATCCCGACGAGCGGGCGCGCGCCGACGTCGACCTGGTCGTCGCGCTGGTGCGCCGCGGCAACGAGAACGGCCTGGTGATGGTCGAAGGTGGTGCCGAGGAGATCGCGGAGGCGGAGCTGCTCGAAGGGCTGTTGCTCGCCGGTGAGAAGCTGGCGCCGGTCCTCGCCGCAATCGAGTCGTTGCGGGCACAGGCAGGCCGGCCGAAGGTCGAGCTCGCGGCGCCCGCGGAAGCGCCGGAGCTGGCGGCGATCCGTGCGCAGGTCGCGGCGCTCGGGCCGGCGTTGCTGGATCCCTGCTTCGAGATCGGCGCGAAGCATGCGCGGCACGACGCGCTCTCGGCGGCACAGACGAAGCTCGCCGAGTTAGCGGTTGCCACGGCGGCCGCCGATCCCAAGCAGCTCGCCTTTGCCCGGAAGCTCGCCCGCCAGCTCACCGATGCCCGCATCCGCGAGCGCGTCCTCGTCTCGGCCAAGCGTCTCGATGGCCGAGGCCCCGAGGAGATCCGGCCGATCTCCTGCGAGGCCGGCTGGCTCCCGCGCCCGCACGGCTCCGCGCTCTTCACGCGCGGCGAGACGCAGGCGATGGTCACCGTCACGCTCGGCGCCAAGGAGCACGCGCAGGAGGTCGAGACGCTCACCGGGATGGAGTCGCGGTCGTTCCTGCTCCACTACAACTTCCCGCCCTACAGCGTCGGCGAGGTGCGGGCGCTGCGCGGGCCGGGGCGGCGCGAGATCGGCCACGGGAACTTGGCGCGCCGTGCGCTCGTACCGGTGCTCCCGCCGTTCAGCGCGTTCCCGTACGTCATCCGCGTGGAGTCGGACATCTCGGAGTCGAACGGCTCGTGGTCGATGGCGACCACCTGCGGCGGCTGCCTGGCGTTGATGGACGCCGGCGTGCCGATTCGCGCGCCGGTCGCCGGGATCGCGATGGGGCTCGTCTCCGACGGCGCGCGCTTCCAGGTCCTCTCCGACATCCTCGGCGACGAGGACCACTTGGGCGACATGGACTTCAAGGTGACCGGCACCGAACAGGGCATCACCGCCGTACAGATGGACAACAAGGTCGGCTCGCTGCCGCGCGCGGTGCTGGAGCGCGCGCTCGAGCAGGCGGCGCGCGGCCGACGTCACATCCTCGCGGAAATGAAGAAGGCGCTCGCCGCGCCGCGGCCGGACCTGAAGGAGCACGCGCCGCGCGTCACCAGCGTGCGCATCTCACCGGCGGCGATCCCCGAGCTGATCGGCCCGCGCGGTGCCAACTTGAAGGAGATTCGCGCGCAGCACGGCGCCGAGGTGACGATCGACGACAGTGGTTGGGCCTATGTCTACGCGACCGACGGCGTGCGGGCGCGGGCGGCGGTGCGGCGCGTGCGCGAGCTGGCCGGCGTCGTGCAGGCGGGCAAGCTCTATCGCGGCCGGGTGACTGGGGTGAAGGAGTTCGGCGCGTTCGTCGCCATCTTCCGGAGTGCGGAGGGGCTCGTGCACATCTCCGAATGGGAGGCGCAACACACGGCGAACCTCAACGCCGTCGTGCGCGAGGGGGACGAAGTGGTGGTGCGAGTGCTCGGCGTCGACGAGCGCGGCAAGCTGCGGCTCTCGCGCCGGGAGGCGCTTGGTGCAAGCGGCGAAGAGATCGTGAATGGTTGATCGAGTCGAGGGGAATGTGATGAAGCGAGCGCTCGGGATTTTTGTGTCGATGGTGCTTTGCAGCGGATCGGCCTTGGCGCAGGCGATCGACGCCGATCTCCTGAAGGCGAGCGTAGCGCGGGCGATCGGCCCCGCTGCGAGCGGCGGCCGCATCGTCGACGTCGACGTCCATCCGACGCGCCCCTTCGATATCTGGGCCGCCTCCGCGTCGGGCGGCCTCTGGAAGTCGGTGAACAACGGCACGACGTGGGAGTGCGTCTTCGCGGAGGCGCTTTCGCTCGGTGACATCGCGATCGCGCCGAGCAACCCCGACGTGATCTGGGTCGGCACGGGCGAAGGCAACAACCAGCGCAGCTCCTACGCGGGCAACGGCGTCTGGCGCTCCACCGATGGTGGCAAGAGCTTCCTCCACGTCGGACTCGAAGAGAGCCACCACATCGGCCGCGTGGTCGTCGATCCGGCCGATCCCGACACGGCCTACGTGGCGGCACTCGGTCCCCTCTATATGGCGGGCGAGGAGCGCGGGCTCTACAAGACGGTGGATGGCGGCAAGCGCTGGGAGCGGGTGCTCGCGCTCGGGGAGGAGCTGGGCATCGCCGACGTCGTGCTCGATCCCGCGCGGCCGACCACTCTCTATGCGGCGAGTTACGACCGCCGTCGCCATGCGTGGAACTTCGCCGACGAGGGCGACTCGGCGATCTACAAGTCGATCGACGGCGGGACGAGCTGGCGGCGGCTCGCCGGTGGGTTGCCCAAGGGCAAGCTCGGCCGTATCGGGCTGGCGCTCTGGCCGCAGGATCCGACTCACCTCTTCGCCTGCATCGACAACCAGAATCTCGCCGCTGCGGAGCCGCCAAAGCCGGTGAAGGAGGGCGAGAAGCCAGCCGAGAAGTCAGCCGAGCCGGCGCCGCCGCAACCGATCGGCGGCGAGATCTGGGCCTCCGTCGATGGCGGCAAGAGCTGGCAGAAGCGCAACGAGAAGCCGGTGAGCGGCTATCCGGCCTACTACTACGGCCAGATCCGCGTCGATCCGCGTGACGAGCAACAGCTCTGGTTGCTCGGCATCGTCGTCTTCGTCTCGAAGGATGGTGGCAAGACTTGGAGCGAGGGCGAGGTCGCGCGCTCACTCCACTCCGACCACCACGCGCTCTGGTTCGACCCGAACCTCGCGGGCCGGCTCCTGCTCGGCAACGACGGCGGCCTCGCGCAGACCTACGACGCCGGCGCGACCTGGGACTCCTACCCGAACCTATCGATCGCGCAGTTCTATACGGTGAGTGTCGACCCGCGCCGGCCCTACCGCGTCTACGGTGGCTTGCAGGACAACGGCGTCTGGATGGGACCGTCGCGCGCGCGCGGATGGGGCGGCGTCGGCAGCAACGACTGGCGTTTCATCGGCGGTGGCGACGGCATGTACGTGCTCGCCGATCCGAATGATCCCGACACCGTCTATCTCGAGTCACAGTTCGGCGCGATCTCGCGCGTCAACACGCGCACCAACGACAATGCCTGGATCCAGCCACCCGCCGAGGAGGGGGTGAGCGAGCGCTGGAACTGGTGCTCGCCGATCCTCCTGTCGAGCTTCAACTCGCAGGTGGTCTACTTCGGCTCGCAGCGGCTCTGGAAGTCGCTCGATCGCGGCACCCGTTGGAAGGCGGTGAGCGGCGATCTCACGAGCCACGACCCGGAGAAGGTGAAGGGCAACGTCCCGCACTGCACGCTGACGACGATCAGCGAGTCGCCGCTCGATCCCGACCTGCTGCTGGTGGGGAGCGACGACGGCAACGTGCAGTGGAGCGACGATGGTGGGCGAAGCTGGATTGACCTCCACGGCCGGTTTTCGGACGTTCCAGCGCATCGTTGGGTGAGCCGCGTCGAGCTCTCGCACCACGACAAGCTGGTGGCATGGGTCGCGTTCAGCGGGTTCCGCGACGACGACTTCACACCCTGGGTCTATCGGACGCGGGATGGCGGCAAGAGCTTCGCGCGCGTGGTCGCGGGGTTGCCCGAGGGTCCGGTCAACGTCGTCCGCGAGAGCCCGCGCCGCAAAGACACTGTGTTTCTGGGTAGCGACGCCGGCGCCTTCTTCTCGATCGATGGCGGTGACCACTGGCAGCGGCTGGTGAGCGATCTGCCGTTCGTCTCGGTGCTCGATCTGGTCGTCCATCCGCGAGAGGCGGAAGTGGTGATTGGGACGCACGGACGCGGCCTCTTCGTGGTCGACGTGACGCCGCACGAGCAGCTCACGACCGAGGTGCTGAAGTCGGAGGCCTACCTCTTCGCGCCGGCGCCCTCGGTGCTCTGGCGCGGCGGTGGTGGTGGCTTCGGTTGGAGTGGCGATCGGACCTGGCGGGCGGCGAATCCCGCTCCGGGCGCGCCGCTCTGGTTGTGGATGGCCAAGGCCGATGCGAAGCCGACGCTCGAGATCGTGGATGGGAAGGGGAAGGTCGTGCGGACGCTCGAAGTGGCCCCGGGCTCTGGCTTGCAGAATGTGGTCTGGGATCTGCGATTCGATCCACCGAAGGAGGTGCCCGCGGAGAAGGTGAAGGAGCCAGAGAAGGGCGCCAGCAAGGATGCGGCGCCGCCTAAACGGCGGCGGCTCGAACCGGGCGATGCGGCCGAAGAGGCGGAAGAGGAAGAAGAGCTCGACGCTCCGTTCGCCCAAGACGCCGGCAGCCGCCGGCGGGGCGGTCGCGGTGGCGAAGCCGCCGGCCCTGGCAGCTACACGGTGCGCCTCAAGCTCGGCGCGCAGCTCCTCGACCAGCCGCTCGAACTCCAGTCCGACCGTGGCCTGGGCGCCGACTGATCCGAGCTACCGGACCTACCCGACTGAGCTGATTGCCCCGCGCGAGCAGCTCCGTCACCAGCTCGAGCCACCAGCGATGAAGCCGACACTTCTCGCAGCGGGAGAGGTGGCGGTGCAGCGGGGCGGCGTGCCGTAATGGCAGCTCGCCATCGACCAGACGCGCGACGCTGCCGGCGCGGCGACGACAGGCCGTGGTGAACGCGATCTCGATCAGCGAATTGTCCGTGCACATTGGAGGAATTGCCCGAGGATCTCCGGGTCGCGCAGGCGTGCGCGGACGTGCTCGAGGATGCGCAGACGCGCGCGCTGGACGCGCATCACGACCGCGCCGCGCGTGATCCCGAGCAGACGCGCGAGCTCCTCGTAGGTGACGCGCTCCTGGGTGAAGCGCACCAGCGCTTCCGACTGCGGCGGCGGAAGCTTCGTCACCCCTTCCAGCACCAGCACGCGGAGCTGGTTCCAGGTGACGCGCGCGACCAGCTCCTCCTCGCCGCGCAGCACGCGCACGAACGGGTCGGAGGCCGGGTCGAGCACGCGCCGCGCGACCAATCGCTCGCGCCGCATCCGGCGCAGGGTGCAGCGCGAGTCCTGGAGCACCAGGTTCTCGGCCACCGCGAGGAACCACTTCACGAACGAGCCTTGCCCGCGATCGATGAACGTCGCTCGATTGCGATAGACGTGCGCGAAGGTGTCGAGCAGCACGTCGCCCGCGTCGAGCTTGCGGCCGAGCTTGCGCAGCTTCATCCGGACCATCGGCAACAGCAGCGGCGCCGACGACTCGTAGAGCGAGCGGAAGGTCTCGGGCTGCTCGTGGACCCGGAAGTCCTCGAACAGCGCGGTCGCCCGTCGATCGAAGTCGTGGTTCCAGACCACGTGCATGGTCGAGTTCACCGGCACGCCGTACGGCGTGACCGACTCGGCGGCAGCTAGCCTCATCCCGCTTCCCCGCTCGTGCAATCCCAGGTGCATCACGGCGACCACGGTGCCATCTTGACCGCGGAGCGCCGTCGTGGAAGGTTCTCCCGGCGCTGCAATGCCGCCGCGGTTCCGTGGTTCACTAGAATCCCGCGCCCAACATGAACCCCACGAGTGCGACCCCCGTCGCCTCCCGCGGCGTGCGCGGCGAGGCAGCCCTGCCCGAGGCCTCCCCTGGCACCGCGCTCGAGCGGATCGATCCGCGGATTGCCGGGCTGATCAGCGCCGAGACCGAGCGGCAGCGGCAGAAGCTGATCTTCATCGCGTCGGAGAGCCTCTGCCCGCAGGCGGTGCGCGAGGCGGTCGGCTCGCCCCTCTCCAATCTCTATGCCGAGGGCTACCCGTCGACCCGCAACGCGATCAGCGAGCGCGGGCTCCTCGATTGGGACGCGCGGAGCCTCAGCTTCTACCGGCGCTACGGCGACCGCCGCTACTACAAGGGTTGCGACTACGTGAACCTGGTCGAGGCCGAGGCGATCCGCCGCCTGACCGAGCTCTTTGCGACCCCCCAGGTGCCGGCCCACGCGATCTACGCCAACGTGCAGTCGCTCTCCGGCGCGGCGGCCAACAACGCGGTCTATGAGGCGTTGGTGCCGGCCGAGTCGACGGTGATGGGGATGCACCTCTCGTCGGGCGGCCACCTGACCCACGGGTCGCCGGTGAATCGCTCGGGCAAGCACTTCAAGATCGTCCCCTACGTCGTCGATCCGGCGACGGGGCGAATCGACTTCGAGAAGCTGCGCGCTGATGCCGTCAAGGAAAAGCCGCGGCTGATCATCGCCGGCTACTCGGCCTATCCGTGGACGATCGATTGGGCGCGCTTCCGTGCGATCGCCGATGAGGTCGGCGCCTACCTGCTCGCCGACATCGCCCACCCGGCGGGGTTGGTCGCAGCCGGTGAGTTCCCGAATCCGATCGGCCACGCGCACGTCGTCTCGTTTACCACTCACAAGACGCTGTGCGGGCCGCGCGGGGCGGTGCTGCTCACGACCGAGCCGGAACTGGCGCGCAAGATCGATCTCGCGGTGTTCCCGGGCGAACAGGGCGGCCCGCACATCAACGCGATCGCCGGCAAGGCGGTCGCCTTCCGGCTCGCGGCGACCGACGAGTTCCGCCGGTTGATGAAGCGCGTGCGCGAGAACGCGGCCGCGCTGGCGGCGGGCTTCGCCAAGGGTGGACTCACGATCGCGTATGGCGGGACCGACACCCATCTCTGTCTGGTCGATCTGCGCACGCTCCTCTCGAAGACGGGCGAGGTTCTCGGCCGACGTCGCCGCGCGCGTGCTCGACCTCGTGGGCATCACCTGCAACAAGAACTCGATCCACGGCGACACGCGCGCCCTCTTCCCGAGCGGGCTGCGCTTTGGCACGTGCTGGGTGACGCAGCGCGGGCTCGACGTTGCGGACATGGAGGAGATCGCCGCGATCGTCGGCGACACGCTCACCTCGATGCAGGCCTTCCAGGTCCACACGGCCGCCGGCCTGGTCGGGCGCGTGCGCCTGCCGGCCGCGGTGATGCGCGACTCGCAGCGGCGGGTGAAGAGGCTCGTCGAGGGCCGCGAAACGGCGGTTTTCGGCCCGTTCAGCTATCCCCACTACGAGCCCGATGGACCGGGCGCGGCGCGGCGCAGCAAGGTGGTGGCGCTCGCCGGGGCGGGGACGGACAGCTCGCCGCTCGATGGCGGTGCCGCGATCATCGACACCAGTTCCGCGCCGGTTCTGCAAGTCGTCGGCGAGCGATCTGGCGCCGCGCTGCAGCTCGCACTCTCGGGCGACTTGTTGCGGCTCCAGCCGAACCGTGTCGCGATGGCGCGCGCTCTCGATCCGAGCGGCTCCCTCATCGGCGAGCTGCGCGTCGTGCGCACGCCCGACGACCCGCACGGTTTTCCGAGCTACTTGCTCACGAGCGATGCCGAGGTCGGCCTCGACGTCGTGCAGTGGCTGCGCGATCTCTCCGACGGCTTCGTCGCGTTCGACGCCGACCTGCTGCGCAAGATCGACGGGCCGATCGTCGCCGAGGACCTGGGCGCGATCCTCGATCCCGCGGAACGCCGCGTCGTGGTCACGGTGGGCGGCCCGAAGGCGGCGGAGGCACTGCGGGCGGCGGGTCTGCCGGCCGAGGTCGTGGCGGGTGAGGTGCGCGCGGTCCCGTTCGATGGGGGCACGGCAGTCGTCTTCAGCCACGCGGTTCCGAAGGGCGGTCGGCTCTTCGAGATCGTCGCGCCACCGGCGCTGGCGGAGGTGCTCGCTGCGAAGCTGTTGCGCGCCGGCAAAGCGGTGAGCGCGCAGGCTTTCATCGAGTGGAAGAAGCGT
Source organism: uncultured Phycisphaerales bacterium (assembly GCA_964426265.1). Lineage (GTDB taxonomy): Bacteria > Planctomycetota > B15-G4 > B15-G4 > SIAN01 > SIAN01. Next base: position 9,505 of record CAYRQC010000365.1, read on the forward strand.
CAGGGTGTGCCGCAGCCGGGCAGCGTCCCGTCGCCGCAGCCGGGCGATGCAGCGAAGCCTTACTTCATCGGCCAGCAAGCGCAGCAAGCCGCCGCCAAGGGCGCCGAATCCGTCACCGCGCCGGCCGCACTCGAATGCTTCACGCCGCCGGTCATCGCCGGCCCGCTCCAGAAGACGGCGCTCAACGATTGGCACAAGGCGAAGACCAAGAAGTGGAACATCGTCGACTTCGCCGGCTGGGAGATGCCGGTCCTCTACAGCTCGATCGTCGACGAGCACCGCGCGGTGCGCACCGCGGCCGGTCTCTTCGACGTGAGCCATATGGGGGTCTACGAGGTGCGCGGCGAGGGAGCCGGTCGCTTCCTCGATCTCGTCACCACCAACTACGTCGGCAAGCTGCGCGATGGCGACGGCCAGTACAGCTACGCGCTCGCGCCCGACGGCCACGTGCTGGACGATCTGCTGGTCTACCGTCGGACCGACGATCGCTTCCTGGTGGTTGTGAACGCGAGCAACGCCGAGAAGGTCGAGGCGTGGTGGCGCGGTGTGCTGGCCGGGCGCTACGCGCTGGATCTCACGCGGCCGTTGGTCCGCTGCGACGTCGATGTCGAGCTCGTGAACCTCAAGGATCGCGCGGCCGGGAACACGATGCGCGTCGACATCGCGTTCCAGGGACCGGCGTCGTTGCCGGTGCTCCTCGGCCTGTGTGATGACGACGTGAGTCGCCAGCGGTTGAAGGAGCTCAAGCGGTTCGCGCTCACCG
>CAYRQC010000366.1:0-14664 GCA_964426265.1 uncultured Phycisphaerales bacterium
GACGCGCCAGACCATCGTCGACCTCGGGCTCGCGCTGCACGGAGAGGAGGTCGGTCGCTTCCTGATCGAAGCCGCGGGCTCGACGCTCACGACCGAGCAACTGGAACCGCTACTCGAACATGCCGCCCGCGAAGCTGCGCCGAGCGACTTGCCGCAGCTCGTCGCGACCGTCCGGCGTCGCTTCGCCGACCAGCGCGCGACCCAGATCTCGCTCCTCGAGGCGATCCTGGGCGGGCTTGATCGGAGGTCACTCCTGCCCGACCCGGCGATCGCGACGTGGGCCGATGCCTTGGTGAGCGAAGTCGTCACCGCCGACGATGCGATCGCCCCGGCATGGCGCAACAGCCCAATCGCCGGCACCGGCAAGAGCGCCAATCCGTGGTGCATCCAAACGCGCGGCAGCGAGGACGGCGTCGACGCGCCGATGCTCTGTAGCTTGCCACGCGGCGAGACGCGGACCGGCACGCTGCGCTCGCCGCCGTTCGTGGCGCCGACGAAGCTCGCCTTCTGGATCGCCGGCCACAACGGCGAGACCGACCGCGACGCGATCCCCTTCAACAAGGTGCGCGTCCGCGATGTCGAGGACGCAACGATTTGGGCCGAGGTCCTGGCGCCGCGCAACGACGTCGCACGCCGCGCTGACGTCTCCCTCACGGCCGCCGCCGGTCGCCGCGTCGTCCTCGAGCTGGTCGACGCCAATCCGTACGACGCCTACGCCTGGCTCGCGGTCGGCCGCTTCGAGCCGGCGGTCGTCCCCTTGCCGACGCGCTCGCCCGCCGAGACGGGCGACGAGCTGGTCGCAGCCTGTGACATCGCGCGTCGCTTCCACGACGGCCATCTCGACGCGCGGCTTGGCGAGCTGTTGCATTCGCGTGCCGCCGAGCCCGCCGTCCGCGCCGCGGCCGCGACCGCGCTGCTCGCGAACGCGCCCTCGCCGACCGCCACCGCGCTCGCCACTCTGCTCGATGATCCCGACGCACCGAGCGAGCTGATCGACCCGATCGCCGATGCCATCGCGCCGCGCGACGAAGCGCGCCTCACCGAGCTCACTGCGCGCGCCGTCGAGCTCTGTCCGAGCCGCCAGCAGCTCGCGATCGCGACGAGCTGGGCGCGACAGCCGGACGGCGCGCGGCGGCTGCTCGAGCTGGTCGGCAAGGGCAAGGCGGCGCCGGCGTTGCTCACGAAGCAGGCCGTGCATGACGCGATCGTCGCTGCGCTGCCGGACAACGGCGCTGCGCAGATCGACGCGCTCACCAAGGGCATCGCGAGCGACGACGACGTCCGCGCGAAGCTGGTCTCCGATCGGCGCCGGAGCTTCGCCCGCTACGGCGGCGATGCCACAGTCGGCGCGCAGGTCTTCACCAAGAGCTGCGCGGCTTGCCACGCGCTCGGCGGCGTCGGCGCCAAGATCGGCCCGCAGCTCGACGGCCTCGGCGCCCGCGGTTTCGAGCGGATCCTGGAAGACCTCTTCGACCCCAACCGCAACGTCGACCTCCAGTTCCAGCGCACCAACCTCTTCCTGAAGAGCGGTGATGTGCTCTCGGTCCTGGTTCGCAGCCGCGACGCCACTTCCCTCACTTACGCCGACGATGCCGGCAAGGAGAAGACGCTGCTGCTCGCCGGCCTCGACAAGGAGCGCCCGAGCCGCCTCTCCCTGATGCCCGACAACTTCGGCGAAGTCCTCGACGAGGAGCCCACGCGGAACCTGATCGCCTGGCTGATCGCGCCGCGCAAGTGACCCTGTGTCACCGCGCGCCAGTGGGATCGCGCTCGAGCGGGATCTCGACGGTGATCGTCTCGCCATCGATCAACTCGACCGCGATCGGCTCGCTCGGGCGGAAGCCGTCGACGTCGCGCACTTCGAGCAACGCCGGGCCGACGACGTCGAAGAGGTAGGTCGTCTCCGGGTCCAGGTCGACGGTGAAGCGGCTGAGTGGCTCGTTGCGGCCGAACGCGCCGCGCACCGTGACGTCGAGCTCGGGCTCGCACGGCACGATGGCCACGCCATCGCGCAATCGGATCGAGATCTTGGAGGTCGGGTGGTAGGGCACCGTGAACTCGTTCGAGCCAGGAGCGACGCGGAGCTGCACTTCATGGACCAGTTGGTGGCGGTCACGGCCGTAGTGCAGCGCGAACACGCCGGTGGGCGACCGCAACGTGAACCGTCCGTCACCGGGGTCGTGCGTGATCACCCGCGGCGGGAATGACGTGGAGGCGGCGGTTCGATCGTCGCTCATCAGCCAGTCGAGCCACAGCCCGTGAATGGTCTCACCGTTCTGCTCGTCGCGAAAGGTGATCGTCACGTCGGCCGGCGGCGGGACCTCGAGCAGCAGCTCGCGATCTCCTTCCGGCGGAACCTGAAGCCACCCTGCAAAGTGCAACGGCTCCAGCCGCGCTTGGTAGCTGCCGGGAGCGAGCAGGCCCGCATCGAACCGCAGCTCACCGGGCACCTCCGTCGGCCGCAACGAAAGCTCTTCATCGGTGAAATGGTGACCACCCGCGCTCTCGTCGATCCACTCACCCAAGAAGAGCTGCATGCAGCTCACGGGCGATTGCCCGTCCGAAAGCAGCCAGCCACGGTCCAACCGGATACGACCGGAGGCCGGCGCCTTCGGGAGGACGGAAGGCTCGCGCCAATCGATCTCGAGTGCCGCAGTCTCCGCCGGGTCGATCGTCACCCGGCCGCGCCCGACGACGTCCCGCTCCGGTTCGCTGCGGATGAGCACGAGCCACTCGCCGGGCCGCAGTCCGGAGCAGTGGATCGCATGGTCGGCCTCGATGTGCACGAGACGATCGGAACTCCCGAGACCCAGGATGCCGACCGGCCTCGCCTCGACCGGAACTGCGCCGCGCAGCGACTCGAGCAACTGCGCGACAGTGTCGCCCGCCGAGTAGTCACGTCGCGAACGGACCTGCTGAAACTCTTTCGAGATCCGCCGCAGCGTCCGCTCGACCTCGAAGAGCTGTGCAGTGAGCTCGGCACCGGCCGGCGCGCCGTGAACGGTCAGGTCGAGCGCTCCGCCCGGCAACAGTGCGATCACCCGCTCTCCGCCGCTTCCCCAATCGACGGGTGCACAACCCAGCGCGTACCCGGCTGCGCGCGCGACGATCACACCGACTCGATAGCCGTCGGTCGGCGGCATCACCGTGAGCGGTGCGTCACCGCTCGCACACCGATCGGACTCGCTGAACGCCGGCACGCGCGGGCCGACGAGGGTGCATGGACCCGCATGAAACAGCTCGACGCCGCGCAGCTCGATCCGGCTCTCGCCGTCGATGACATGGATCGCAACCGACTGGAGCGGCGGCCGCGGGACGCTCGATCCATTCACTCGCGACTCGTCAGCGGCATCCTCTTCCGTCTGCGCGCGAGCGGCCACTGCGCGGGTCGCCGACGGCACGCCGCTCGAGCCGTCGTCCAGCGACTCGGCATGCACCGGCTCGGCGACACCGGTCAACTTCGCCCCGGTCGCCGCCGCCGGCGCACGCGGCGCCACGTCGAGGTGCGGCGTCTCCCAGCGCGTCCCGATCCACCATCCACCCGCCGCCAGCAGCGCGAGGAGCACGATGCCACCCGTAACGCCGCGCCCCGCACTGCTCATTGCCGTGGGCCGCTCACTGCACCAACAGCCCCTCGAAGCAGAGCCCGCCGACGCCGCGCGAGTTCCGGAACCACGGACCATCGAACGGGTGACCGCGGTAGCTCACCAGGTTGCTGAAGCTCCGCGCGGCGAGATCGATCGTCAGCTTGTTGCCCGTCACGACGGTGATCTTGCCGACGACGCCATCCCCCATCACAAAGTTCGCCGCGGCGCCCTTCTGGCAGTAGAGCTTGTCGTTGGGATCGCGGAAGGTGATCTCGAGCCGCTTGTGTTTCAGGTCGAGCCACTTCGCCGACAGCGGATTCGGCGGATCGATCTCCCGCGTGTCGCTCGATCCATAGAAGTCACGCAGCAGCAGTCGCGCGAGCTTCTCACCAAGGTCGCGATAGCCGGCATACATGTAGTGACAGCCGTCGTGCGCCGGCACCGCGGTGGTCGACATCACGGTGGTGTCGGAGTAGAGATCGGGAAGCTCCCGCTGGATCTCCTTCAGCACGTCGCCGCCACCTCCGCAATCGTTGCGAATCTGCACGACGTAGACGCGTTCGATCGCCGGATAGTCCTCGGCCCAGTCCGAACGCAGGTCGAGCCAGCCGTTGCTCCAGACCTGTGGTTGATAAGCGTCCGACTCACCCTGGTACCAGAGCAGCGCCTTGAACCGATCGGCGACCCCCGCCTCGACCATGCGCAGCAGCAGGCGTCCGTAGATCGTCGACTGATCGAGCGGCTGCGCGTCATTGCGCTGGTGCTGCGTGACCGACGTGCCGCCGACGGCGCCATTGATGATCGCGATCGGCATCGACTCGCGAGCGAGCAGGTACTCGGCGAGCCGCAGCCCCCACTGCCCGACGGCGGCGTGGGTCAAGCCGGCTTGGCCGTCGGCCAGATCCCAGTGCAGGTCGAACTCGGTCGTGCCATTGATCGAGGCCGTACCGAACGTGCGGATCCACTGGTTCTGCGACTGGTTGGCGAGCCCTTCACCGTAGTAGTCGGAAGCCTGTGCGTTCGATTGGCCGTGCACGACGTAGACGTCGCCCACCGTCACCGCCGGCACGCTCGAGACGAGCTGGCGTCGCAAGCCGTCGCTGACCCAGACCTCGATCTCGTGGTTGTGCAGACCGGCATCGAGCGACGGCGAGAGCGTGAAAGGCGCCTCACCGTTGGTGCCGTAGACGAGCGTCTGCGTCTGGGTCGACCAGGGCGCTCCGTCGCGCGACACCGCGAGCGTGACGGTGGTGAGTCCGGGCGTCGTCACTGCACCACTCACATTCACGACCGCCTGATTCATCGCATCGCGCTGGTAGATCTGCCCCGGCCGCGGGCGCTGGCTCCAGCGCACGCCGGCCACCTTCGGATCGAAGTAACGGGCTTCGAGGTCATCGTGCAACTGCCCGAGCTCGGCGACGTCCAGCGCGTGGTCGTAGATCGACACCTCGGCGATGCGCCCTTTCATGAAGTAGCCGAACCCGAACGAGCCGAGCAGCAGTGAGTTGTCCCAGTTGCCGTTGAGAGTGGTCGTGCTGCCGACGAGTTGCTTGTTGAGGAAGAGCTGCGCGCGCCCATTCGCGGCGTTGTAGCTCGCGACCAGGATCATCGGCTTGCCAACGACGGCGTCGACCGACGAGGTGACGAGATCGCCGGAATGGAAGAGCCGCGCCTTGGCCGTGCCGCCGAAGTAGAGCGCGTGGTGGTAGACGCTCGACACGACGTTGTTGGTGAAGCTGAAGTCGTCGATCTGACAGACGACCGCCTTGGTGTAGCTGCCGGTTGGCATCCCCACCGCCCAGAGCCAATCGTTGCCGTCGAACTGGAGGGCGGGCCGGCCGCCGATGCCGACGGGAAGCCACTCGGGCTGCGACTCGCCGTTCAGGAAGTTCCAGAGGAGGATTCCATGGCCGGAGAGATCGTTCCACCCGTCGACGAGCTGTGTGGGGCCGCGATGGACGTGGTCGTCGGCGCGCAGCCAGAGAACGCGACCGGCGGAAGGACTGCCTGCGAGGAGCTGTTGGGCTGACGCCGTCCCGCACCCACCCGCCACCAACGCGGCACCCACGATGGCGCCGACCGTCGTCTGTATCACTGAGCGAGAGAAGAGCATCCGCGGACTCCAGTGGGTCGATCGTGGCCGATCGCAGCCGGTGATCGTTCGGTCGCAGCGTTTGCGACGAGCCACCATGGTCCCGCTGATCGCTCACGAGGGCAAGGCCTCGGCGCAGCGCACGGCGCTACCATCGCACCTCATTACGCGCGCGACCCACCGACCCGTCGGGCCGCGCGCCGCCGCCGCGGATCGCCCATGCCGACCGGATACCTCGCCGTCGTCCTGCACGCCCATCTGCCGTTCCTCCGCCATCCGGAGGACCCGACGGTGATGGAGGAGCGCTGGCTCTACGAAGCGGTGGCCGACACCTACTTACCGCTGTTGCGCCTGTTCGAGGGGCTGGCGCACGATCGCGTGCCGTTCCGCTGCACGCTCAGCTTGTCGGCACCGCTGCTCTCGATGCTGCGCGACGACCTGCTGAAGGAGCGGATCGGCAAGCATCTCGACTCGCTCATCGCGCTGGCGGAGAGCGAGATCGAGCGGACCAAGCGCGAGCCGTGGTACCAGAAGCTTGCGCACATGTACCGCGAGCGGTTCGGTGCGCTGCGCGCCACCTGGCAGGCGCACGACGGCGACCTGGTCCGCGCGTTTCGGCGGCTCGTCGAGTCGGGCGCCGGGCTCGAGATCATCACGTCGACCGCGACGCACGGCTTCTTCCCGCTCATGAACCAGTGCTGGCCGGCGATGCGGGCGCAGGTCGAGGTCGCGGCTGAGCTGCACGAGCGCTGCTTCGGTCGGCGGACGCCGGGCATGTGGCTCGGCGAGTGCGGCTACGTCCCGGGAGTCGACGAGCTGCTGCGCGACTCCGCGATCCGCTACTTCTTCGTCGACTCGCACGCACTCGAGAACGCCGAGCGCCCCGCCCTCTTCGGCGTGCACGCGCCGATCTACTGCGAGAGTGGCGTCGCCGCGTTCGCGCGCGATGCCGAGTCGACGCGCCAGGTATGGAGCGCGAAAGAGGGCTACCCCGGCGATCCGCACTACCGCGACTTCTATCGCGATATCGGCTTCGACCTGCCGGTCGACTACCTCGCGCCGTGGATCCATCCCGAAGGCCATCGGCTCTACACCGGCTTCAAGTACCACGCGATCACCCACGCGAAGCTGCACGACAAGTGGGTCTACGACCCGGAGAAGGCGCGCGGCCAGGCGGGCCTCCACGCGACCCACTTCCGCGAGAGCCGCCGGCGCCAGGCGGAGGCGCTCGCCAGCCGGATGGACCCACGCGTGGAGCGGCCGCCGCTGATCGTGGCGCCGTTCGACGCCGAGCTCTTCGGTCACTGGTGGTACGAAGGCGTGCAGTTCCTCGACGACCTCTTCCGTCAGCTCCATTTCGACCAGCAAGCCATCGAGCCGATCACGCCGGCGCAATACCTGCTGCGCCACCCGACCCACCAAGTCGCGACACCCTCCGCGAGCAGTTGGGGCCAGCGCGGCTTCAACGAGTACTGGCTGAACGAGAGCAACGCGTGGGTCTATCCCCACCTGCACGAGGCGGCCGAGCGGATGGTAGCCCTCGCGCGCCGCTTCCGCCAGCCGACCGCGCTCGAGCAACGCGCGTTGCAGCAGGCCGCGCGCGAGCTGCTGCTCGCACAATCGAGCGACTGGGCCTTCATCATGAAGACCGGCACCACCGTCTCGTACGCCGAGCGCCGCACCAACGAGGCGATCGTCCGTTTCCAGCGCCTCCACGACGACCTGCTCGCCGGCCGCATCGACCTGCCCTACCTCACCGCGCTGGAACAGAAGGACAACCTCTTCCCGGATCTCGACTGGCGGGTGTACGCGCGATAGCGGTCGCGTGGTAGCCGCCGCGCGGGCGGAGGAAGATCGAGGCGCTCGCCTCAGGTGACGCGCACCGTGGGAGGCCAAGAAATCACGGTCTCCCAGGGACAGGTCCTGCAGATTGAAGATTCAATCTTCAATCTGCAGAAGCTAGCCTCCGCCGCCATGTTCCATCTCCGCGACCTCGCCGACACGATCGAGCGCGCCGCGCGCAGCTTCCCGGTCGTGCTGGTCACCGGGCCGCGCCAGTCCGGAAAGACGACGCTCCTGCGGCAGCGTTTCGGCGGCACCCACGACTACGTGACGCTCGAGAACCCCGACGCGCGTGAGCGTGCCCGGCGCGATCCCATGGCGTTCCTGAAGCGTCACGCGCCGCCGCTCGTGCTCGACGAGATCCAGCTGGTGCCGGAGCTGCTCTCCTATGTGAAAAGCATGGTCGACGAGGACCGCAAGCCCGGGCGCTTCATCCTCTCGGGATCGCAGGCGTTCGCGCTCATGCAAGGGGTGAGTCAGTCGCTTGCCGGCCGCGTTGCGGTGCTGACACTGCTGCCGCTCTCGGTCGGCGAGATCGCGGGTCGCGTGCGCGGTGCGAAGGAGCACGACCCGGTGCCGACTGCGTGGATCAATGGCACAATCGAGCCGGGAAAACGGATCGCGCTCGCCCGGTGGCTCTGGCGTGGCGGCTACCCCGAACGCTGGTTCGCGCGCAACGTCGATCAGGAGCTGTGGGCGACGAGCTACGTACAGACCTACTTGGAGCGCGACGTGCGCTCTCTGCTGGCAGTACGTGATCTCGGAGCCTTCCAGGTCTTCCTGCGGCTCGCGGCGGCCCGCACTGGCCAGGTGTTGAACCTCTCCGACCTCGCCCGCGACGCCGGCATCAGCCACCCGACGGCGCGTCAGTGGCTCTCTGTCCTCGAGGCGAGCCACCAGATCGTGCTGCTGCGGCCGCATTTCGAGAACCTCGGCAAGCGGCTCGTCAAGGCGCCCAAGCTCTATTGGCTCGACACCGGCGTCGTGGCTTCGCTGGTGGGCCTGGACGAGCGCACGGTCACGACCCACGCCATGGCAGGGGCGCTGTTCGAGACCGCCGTGGTCGCCGAGTTCATCAAGGCGCATCACCACCGCGGCCGCGAGCCACGCCTCTGGTACTGGCGCTCGAGTGACGGCTGGGAGGTCGATCTCCTGCTCGAGCGCGGTGGCGAGCTCCATCCGATCGAGATCAAGATCTCTGCGACCCCGCGTCCGCTGCACGCCGACGCGCTCGATCGCTGGCGGCGCGCCACCGGTCGCGAGAAGACGCGAGGGTTTGTCGTCTGTGACATCGACCGACCCGAGTCTCTCGTGCCGGGCGTGACGGCAATGCCGTGGGATCTGCTGTGAGGACCGCGGCATGAGAATCCTCTTCGTCGCCTCCGAGTGCGCGCCGTTCGCCAAGACTGGCGGGCTCGGCGATGTGGTCGGGGCGCTGCCGAAGTTCCTGGCGCGGCGCGGTCACGATGTGCGCGTCGTGATGCCGCTCTACGGGATGCAGCCGGCGCTGCGATGGGATGAGTTCGAGCGGCTCGAAGGGGCGCTCACGGTGCCGATGGGGTTCGGGCCGGCGCGCTGCGCGGTGCGGTCGGGGCGGCTCGCCGACAGCAAGGCGCGGCTCTACCTACTCGAACACTGGCGCTACTTCGATCGGCCCCACCTCTACGGCTCGCCGACCGAATCGTATGGCGACAACCTCGAACGGTTCGCGTTCCTCTCGCGCGGCGCGTTGGCGCTCTGCTACGCACTGCGCTGGATCCCGGACGTCGTCCACGCGCACGATTGGCAGACGGCGCTCGTGCCGGTCTATCTCGACACCGTCGAGTGGGGCAAGCCGCTGCACGGCGCCGCGTCGGTGCTGACGATCCACAACCTCGCATTCCAAGGGGAGTTCGATCCGCGCCAGCTCTGGATCAGCGGGCTCGGGCGCGAGCACCTGCACGGCAAGGGGCTCGAGCACTTCGGCACGCTCAATCTCATCAAGGGCGGCCTCTATCACGCGACGCTCCTCTCGACGGTGAGCCCGACCTACGCGAGAGAGATCCAACAGAGTGCCCACGGCTGTGGTCTCGACGGCGTCCTGCGCGAGCGCGCCGGTGACCTGCACGGAATCCTGAACGGCATCGACGACGACGAGTGGAACCCGGCGACCGATCCGCTGATTCCGGCCCACTTCTCGGCGGACGATCTCTCCGGCAAGGCGATTTGCAAAGCCGAGCTGCAGCGCGAGGCGGGGCTCGCGGTCAACGCGAAGGTGCCGCTGTTCGCGTGGGTCGGTCGCTTCGCGTACCAGAAGGGGATCGACGTCTTCACCACGGCGCTCGCGAGCCTGTTGCATCAAGAGGCGCAGTTCGTGGTGCTCGGGACCGGCGATCGTGGTGTCGAGGGAAAGCTCTCGGAGCTGGCGGCGCTCCACCCGGACAAGCTCCGCCTCTGGGTCGGCTTCGACCATGGCCGCGCGCACCGGATCGAGGCGGGCGCCGACTTCTTCGTGATGCCGTCGCGTTTCGAGCCGTGCGGGCTGAATCAGATGTACAGCCAGCGCTACGGCACGCTGCCGATCGTACGCGCGACCGACGAGCTCGCCGACACGATCGCGAGCTACGACGAGGCGAACGGCCGCGGCACCGGCTTCGCGCTCGGCGACCTCACAGCGTCATCGCTCGAGAACACCCTCGGCTGGGCGATCGCGACCTGGTACCAGCGCCGCGCGCACATCGACTCCATGCGCCTCCAATCGATGGCGCTCGACTGGTCGTGGAATCGCGCCGCGGGTGACTATGAGCAGCTCTACCGCGACGCCTACGCGCGGCGGCAGGGTCATCCGTTCGGCGGCTGATCCGGAAACGATGCCGCGGATGCTCGGACGTTCACACCTTCTTGGTCTTCCACCGCCCACGCTTGAACAGCCACGCCGAGACGACGGTGAACAGCGAGAAGGACGCGAAGATTGACCAGAAGACGCCGTGCGGGCCGAGTGGCGTGTGGTTGGCGAGAACGATCGCGAGCGGGATCTCGAAAAACCAGAAGCAGCCGAGGTTGATCCAGGTCGCGGTCCATGGATCGCCGGCGCCGTTGAACGCCTGCGCGAGCACCATGCCGTACGCGAAGAAGATGAAGCCGTAGCTCACCGTGCGCAGGCATCCGACCGCGTAGCGCGCGACCTCGGGCTCGGTGGTGAAGAAGGCGACGATCCACGGCGCGCCGAGCACGAAGAAGAGGCCGATCGCACCGAGGAAGAAGAGGTTGTAACGGCTGGCGAGCCAGACCGACCGCTCGGCACGCTCGGGGTCCTTCGCGCCGAGGCCCTGCCCGACCATCGTCGCAGCGGCGTTCGCCATGCCCCACGATGGCAACAGGCCGAAGATCACCACGCGCATGCCGATCGTGTAGCCGGCGAGCGCGGCGTCGCCGAAGCGCGCCAGCACGCGCACGAGCCCGAGCCAGCTCGCGGTGCCGATCAACGACTGCACGATGCCAGCGCCCGAGAGACGGACGATCGACGCCATCGGCGCGGGCGCGAGCTGCAGGTGGCGCCGCTCCACGCGCAGTTGACCGCGACCGCGGAGGAGCTGGCAGAGCTGGAAGAGGACGCCGATGCCGCGGCCGATGTTGGTGGCGACGGCGGCGCCGGCGACTCCCATCTCCGGAAACGGCCCCCAACCGAAGATCAAACAGGGATCGAGCACCAGGTTGAGCCCGTTCGCAAGCCAGAGCGTGCGCATCGCGATGGTGGCGTCGCCGGCACCGCGGAAGAGCGAGTTCATCAGGAAGAGCAGCAGGATGGTGGCGTTGCCGCCGAGCATCACCACGGTGTAGCCACCGCCGTTCGCGACGGTCTCGGGCGCCGCGCCCATCACCGCGAGCAGATGGCGCGCCGTGCCGCCGCCCGCGAACCCGAGCGGGAGCGCGATCAGCAACCCGAGCGCGATCACCTGCACCGCCGCGATCGCCGCGCCGTCGCGATCCTTCTCCCCGATCCGGCGGGCGACGGTCGCCGCAGCCGCCATCGAGAGCCCCATCGCGAGTGCATAGACCAGCGCCAGCATCGACTCGGTGAGGCCCACGACGGCCACCGCCGACGAGCCGAGCCGCGAGACCCAGAAGACGTCGACGACCGCGAACAGCGACTCCATCGACATCTCGATGACCATCGGGACGGCTAGCAGCAGCAGCGCGCGCGGGATCGGACCCGTGGTGTAGTCGCGCTGCGCCCCACGGAGTGCGCTGGCGACGGTGGACCAGAAGCCATCGGCGCGGACGGGCGGCGCAGGGATCGTTGATGCGGGGGCGGTTGGTGTGGGTGAGTGGTCGTCCATGGGGCGCAAGACGATACGACCTCGCCGGCCGCTATCGTCCGGCGCCGATCACCGAATCGACTCCGGGAACTTGCAGGAGAACAACCGTGGGATCGTGCGCTGCACTCGCCTCGTCCTTCGTGTTGCTGTTGGCTCCGCTCGCCACACCGTCGTCGAGCGACATCGCGTTCGCAGCCAAGCCGCTCGCGGCGGGCGCCAAGTTCGCCGTCACCGCCAAGAGCAGCGTCAAGCTGGCCATGACGGTGAAGATGGGCGGCAATGTGATGCAGCAGATGGACCTGCCGTCGCGGCTCGATCTCGACTGCACGGCGAGCGTCGGCGAGGTCGACGGCGTGGGGACGAAGAGCGGGAAGCTCGTCTTCGGGAAGTGCGAAGAGCTGAAGCCGTCCGCCTTCGGTGCGCCGGTGGCGAAGGCCTGCGACGTCTCGGACCAGAGCTACGACGTCGTGCGCGGCGATGCCGGCTACACGGCGAAGCGCGACAAGGCCGAGCTCTCCGATGACGAGGTCGAGCAGACCACGCGGGTGACCGACATCGCGCTCGCCCCCTCGCCGTTGGCGCCGCTGCTCGAAGGGAAGACGATGAAGAAGGGTGAGGTGATCGACGTCCCGAGTGACGTCGCGCAGAAGCTCCTCTCGCTGTTCGCGACCGACGCCACGGTGAACTCACTCCAGCTCACGTTCGACGGCGAGCGGACGGACGGGGCGACGCCGGTCGCGATCTTCAAAGCGGTGGCCAAGGCCGCCGTGGCGAAGACCGACGCCACTCCCGCGGAGATGACGATGGAACTGAGCGGCGAGATCGCTGTCGCCGCGAGTGGCCGCGTGGTGTCGATCGACATGAAGGGCCCGGTCAAGATGGCCGGCGGGCTCGATCAAGGTGGCATGAAGATCGAGTTCGAGGGCAAGGGTGAATGCACCTTCGCCTACAGCACCAAGGACAACTGAACGCGAAGAAGGGCCGCCACGCTGCCAGGCCTGCGCGAATCGTGCCTGGCACCGAGGACCCGGTGGGTTTGGGCCAGGCACCGTTCACCCGCTCTCATTTGGAGCCGTGCAGGAGCCAGGTGCGCGCGGCGGCGTCGGCGAGGGAGTCGGCGAGGTGGTCGGGGCGATGGGGCTCGAGATCGGCACGGGAGATCGGGCCGGTCGCGACGGCGAGCACCTGGAAGCTGTTCTGGCGCGCGGCGTCGATGTCGAGCGGCGTATCGCCGATGACGATCACGCGACAGACGCGCAGGGGCGCGCGCAACTGCTCGGCGCCACGCTCGGCGGCGATGCGGATCAGCTCGGGGCGCGACTCGCTGTCGTCGGCGAAACCGCCGAAGGTGAAGCGCCACCAGAGCCCCGCATGGTCGAGCTTGCGCTTGGCGCCGGCGCGGATGTTGCCAGTGCCGAGCCCGACCGCGATCCCGGACCGCTCGGCCGCGGCATCGAGCAGCGCCGTCACCCCCGCGAGCACCCCAAACCGGCGTGCCGCCGCGATCTCCGCGTCGAGACAGACGAGGTAGGCGTCGAGCAGCCCCTTGATCGCCGCAGCGGTCGAGGCAATGCCGAGCGCTTCGAGCCCCGCACGCGCAATCGCACGGTCGGTCATGCCTGCGAAGTTGATGGCCGCCACCGGCTCGGCGCTGCCGTGGCGCTCCTTGAACGCGCGCTCGATCGCACGTCGGCCGGCGCCGCCGGTCGAGACGAGGGTGCCATCGAGATCGAAGAGGAGGATGGTCGGGCGGTGGTTCACGGGGTCGCGGCGTCGTCACCAGGGATTACGGAAGAGCTCAATTGGGCCGCGAGCATGCCACCGCGCCGTGCTACTTCGCGCTCTTCGTCTTGTACTCGTCGAGCGTCTTCGCGAGTGACTCCTTCATCTCGCCCTCGGCGAGGCCAAGCGCCTTGGTCTCGAGCTCGATCGCTTTCACCAGGTCGCCCTTCCATGCGTAGCAGCGCGCCAACGTGTCGATGATCGCCGCATCCTTGCCCTCGCTGAGCTCATCGGCCGCGAGCGCCGCGCGCAACGCGAGCTCGAGGTTGCGTTGCTCGAGGTCGGCATCCGGGTCGACGATGTTCCAGGCGATCTCGTTGAGCGACTGCGCGTCCTTGCGGGCGATCGCGGCGTCGACCTCCTTGCCAAGGATCGCGTAGACCTTCTCCCACTGGCCGGTCGCCTTGAGCAGCTCGAGCTTGAGGTCGTCTTGGCGCTTGGCGACCGCCGGGTACGCGGCGGCAAACTTCTCGAACTCCGCCTGGGCGGCGGCGGGATCGCTCGCGAGCTGCTTGCGAATGGCGGCGAGCTGCCCCATCACCTTCTTCTCGCGCGCGGGGCCCGTCGCGACGTCCCAGGTGCCGGCGACGATCTCCGACAACGCATAGTCCGCACCGGCCGGGTGACCGATCCAGACGATCAATCCCTTCTGATCGACGATGAACGCGGACGGGATGCCGTTGCGCCCGGCGGCGCGCATGTAGCCTTCGTCCATCTTCTTCGCGTCGCCGTCGAAGGCCACCGTGTAGCCCATGCGCTCGCCCTGATCGGCGACGAACTTCTCGACCTTCGAGAGCGTGCTTGCGCTGTAGCTCTCCTCCTCCCAGATATTGGTGCCGATGATCGTCAGCCCCTTCTCCTGGTAGTCCGCCTGGAGCGCCGAGATGTGCGGCATGCTCGCGATGCAGGGACCGCACCAGGTGGCCCAGAACTCGAGCATGTAGACCTTGCCCGCCTCGAAGCCGGCGACCGGCGTGCCCTTGATCCATTTCTCGACCGCGATCGCCGGCGCCGGCATGCCGGCGGCGAGCTTCGGCGCGGCGGCTCCGCCCGGTGTTTGAGC
>CAYRQC010000367.1:0-7883 GCA_964426265.1 uncultured Phycisphaerales bacterium
CGGGCTGCTGCTGCTGGCGCCGTTCTCCAAGGAACGGCCGATGCAGATGTTGCGGCGGGTCGCGCTGGCCAAGGGCCCGTCGAGCTTCACCGTGGTCGTCGCGGCGCCGACGCAACAGCCGCCCGGCGCGGCGCGCACGACGTTGCGGCTGGTCGTCTTCGACGGCACCCAATCCACCACCGTGCGCGAGCTGACGCTCGAAGGGACGGCGAAGCCCAGTGCCCAGGCGTGGCAGACGGTGAAGGGCGACCTCGCGCCGTGGGCCGGGCGCGAGGTTCTCTTGATCCTCGAGTGCGCCAATGCCGGTGCGGCGATCGGGACGCTCTTCGTGGATGAGATCGCGGTTCGGTGATGTCGGTGGTCCGCTTCGGAATTGCGCCGAATCGGTCAACCGCGTAGAAACCCCGCCTCGCTTTTCGGGATTTCAGTGTCCAGCTCCCTCGATCGGGTGGCCGCGTCGCACGCCGGCGGCCGCGTTGAAGGAGCGCAGCTCGGAGCGTCCCCCCGCATGCGTTTCTCTGCACTCGTCTCCGTCGTCTTCTCCATCGGGCTCGGTGCCTTCGCGACCAGCTCGGCCTCGGCCGACACCGTGAAGCTGAAGAATGGTGACACGCTCACCGGCAAGGTGGTCTCCATCCTGGATGGCAAGGTGACCCTCACCACCGCAGCGGCCGGCGAGATCAAGATCGACCTCGCGCAGGTCGAGACGCTCGCCACGGACGACGAGATCGAGGTCGAGCTGGCGACTGGCTCGAAGTTCAAGGGCAAGGCGTCGGCGGCCGAAGGTGGCGCCTTCACGGTCGAGACGACTGATGTCGGGAAGCAGACCGTCGCGATCAGCAACGTCGGGTCGGTGAACAAGCCGGCGAAGCCGCCGCGCGCCTGGACCGGCTCGATCGTCGGCTCGTCGACCTGGACGCGCGGGAACACCTCGACGCAACAAGCGTCGCTCGACATCAACGCGGTCAACCGCGGTGAGATCGACCGCCTGACCTTCGACGGTTGGTATCGCGCCGGCCGCCAGAAGGACCAGTCGACCGGCGTCACGGCCACCACCGAGCGGCGCTTCGGCGGCGGTCTCAAGTACGACTACTTCTTCACGGAGAAGGCGTATTGGTACGCCAACGCCACCGCGGAGAAGAACGCGATCGCCGCGTTGGACCTGCGCTTCGTGGCCGGCGGCGGCCTTGGTTGGCAGTTCATCGAGGACGAGTGCACCCACCTCAATGTCGAGGGCGGCGCGTCGTGGTTCTCGGAGAACTACTCGAACGGCACGTCGAGCGTCGACGCGGTCGCCGCGCGCATTGCGACCCATCTGACGCACAAGTTCAGCGACACCGTGTCGTTCTTCAACGACAACGAGGTGTACAAGATCTTCGGCGATCCCCGCGACTACTTGGTGAAGACCAAGGGCGGCTTCAAGCAGACCTTCACCCCGACCTTCTTCGCGCAGGAGTGGGTTGAGTTCGACTGGGACCCGACGCCGGCCGCCGGCAAGAAGCGGTCGGATGTGACGTACTTCCTAGGAATCGGCTGGACGTTTTGAGCGCGGACGGTGAAGCGTTGCTGGCGGGGATGCGGGCGACGAAGAATCAGCCGGCCTCGTTTGGATCGAGCCGGCGTTCGCTCGCGCCTAGGCCGAGCTGGGTTCTTGCGTCGGAGGCTGATTGCTCGGAAGCGCCGGTGTCGATGCCGAAGGCACGTGGGGCGGCGAGCAGCGCTCGGGAGAACCAGCGGCGGGCGCCCGAGGCTTCGTGCGTCGCGGTGATCAACCAGCTTCGGCGCAACTCCCAGCGGGCGAGCGTCCGCTCGCCGGTGGTGCCGCTCGTGTCGACACGGCGGATCGCGACCGTCCAGGGAGCACGGCGCACGCGGGTCACGGGGCCGATCGATTGGGTGGTCACGCCGCCGGCCTGCGGCTCGATGACGAGCCAAGGGGCGACGAGCCAAGGAGCATCGTCGAGCGATGACGCGGTCACCGGCGACCGCGGGTCGAGGAGCGCGGGGCCGAGCCACTCCCAGCGCTCACCCGAGAAGGCCCACGCCACGTCGCCGAAGTTTGCGGTGAACCACTCGTCGAACTGCGCGGGATTGGCGAACTGCTCCTCCGAGAGATCGCCGGGCGCGGTCGAAAACCACGGCGCGCCGGCAAGCCGGAATTCCTTGCGCGTCGCCTGCCAGTCGTCGGCGGCGGTGATGGCGTTGCTGCCGCCGCCGCTGTTGCTGTGGTTGTCCCCGCTGCTCCTGCCGCCGCCGCGGTCGCCCAGGTCGCTCTCATCGGCTGCGGAGCGACTCGCAGGAGATGTCGCGCGGTCGCCGTCCATCGGCGCTGAAGCGGGCGCCGGAGCCGGCGCGATGTCGAGCCGCGGGCCGCCCTGATCGACGGGAAGCTCACGCACGGTCAGCCATTCGATCGGGCCGGCGGGGGCCGGCTCGCGGCGCGGGAAGTCGACGCGGTGCGAGCGGGCGATCGGCGCGAATCGGCCATCGCGGCCACGGAGACCGATCTCGACGATGACGGTCGAGGTCGGCCGTCCGACGTCGAGGAACCAGCGGCGATCGGCGCGCCCGATCACGACATCCGTGGTGTGGTGGGCGTTGCCACCGTCGAAGAGCAGCCCGGTGACGTCGTGCAGCCGCAGCACGAGCGTCCCGGCGTCATCTGCCGCGCCGACCTCCGCGCGCGCGCCGGCGAGCCCCTCGTCGGTCACTTCCCAGTAGACGAAGAGCCGCTCCGGATCGATCGCCATCGCCGTCACGCGATCGTGGCCGTAGCCCCAGGGGATCGTCTGCGCCTTCTCGCGGGCGTCGAGGAGCTGCGTCCACTCGTGCGGACCGAGCTCGAACTTCGCCCGGAGCGCCGCCTGCTCGCCCACCTCGGTACCGGCTGGTTCCGGGGGCGCCAGTGCCGGCGTTGCCGGTCGCGTGGCGACGGGCGGCGCGCTCACCTTGGACTTCGTGCGTCGCTTGCGCTGCGCGGTCTTGGCCGCGGGCGCCGCCTTGCGCGGTTTCGCCGGCTTTCGGCGCGTGCGCTTGGCAGCCCGTTTCGGCGGCCGCTTTTTCGGCTTCGCACGAGCCGTCGTTGGCGCCTTCCGGCGAGGCGGCGCGCTCTTCGCTCGCGGGGCCTTCGACTGCTGCTGCTTCTTGCGCTTCTTGCCAGTCATCGCGTTGGGACGATATCGACCGCCGCGACGGTCCGGCTGCATCCCGCTCCTCCCGCGCCTACAATGCCGCCCCTTTTTTGCCGGCTGACCGTACGCCGATTGTCAGGAGATCCGTCGCGATGGCCCACTTCATCATGCAGATGGAGAATGTGAAGCGCGCCTACAACAAGAAGGTCGTGATCCAGGACATCACGCTGTCGTTCTACTACGGCGCCAAGATCGGCGTGATCGGCAACAACGGCCAGGGCAAGTCGACGCTGCTCAAGATCATGGCGGGCGTCGACAAGGAGTTCGAAGGGACGCTCTGGCAGCACCCCGGCATCGTCATCGGCTACGTGCCGCAGGAGCCGCAGCTCGATCCGAAGAAGAGCGTGCGCGAGGAGCTGGAGGTCGGCATCGCGAAGAAACGGGCGCTGCTCACGCGGCACGAGGAGATCTCCGCGCTGCTCGCCACGGAGCTCGAGGCCGACGAGATGCAGCGGCTGCTCGACGAGCTCAACGAGCTGCAGGAGAAGATCGACGCCAGCAAGGCGTGGGATCTCGAACGCGATCTCGAGATCGCCGCCGAAGCGCTCGAGCTGCCGCCGTTCGACGCGCGCTGCGCGCAGCTCTCGGGCGGCGAGAAGCGCCGCGTCAACCTCTGCAAGGTGATGATGCAGCAGCCCGACCTGCTGCTCCTCGACGAGCCGACCAACCACCTCGACGCCAGCTCGGTGAGCTGGCTCGAGCGCACGTTGAAGGAGTATCCGGGCTCCGTCATCGCGGTCACCCACGACCGCTACTTCCTCGACAACGTGGCGCAGTGGATCCTCGAGCTCGACCGCGGTCGCGGCATCCCGTGGCAGGGCAACTACACCTCGTGGCTCGAGCAGAAGAGGAAGCGGCTGGTGCTGGAGGAGAAGGCCGACGCGTCGCGCCAGCGCACGCTCGCCCGCGAGCTCGAGTGGATCCGCATGTCACCGAAGGCGCGCGTGGCGAAGCCCAAGGCGCGCGTCGCGGCCTACGAGAAGCTGCTGG
The DNA here is from genome assembly GCA_964426265.1 of uncultured Phycisphaerales bacterium. Lineage (GTDB taxonomy): Bacteria > Planctomycetota > B15-G4 > B15-G4 > SIAN01 > SIAN01. Next base: position 4,182 of record CAYRQC010000367.1, read on the forward strand.
AACAGGCCAACAGCGTCGACGGCCCGGCCGAGACGATCGAGCTCGAGATCCCCCCGGGGCCGCGGCTCGGCAACATCGTCGTGGAGACGAAGAACCTGCGCAAGGGCTTCGGCGATCGGATCCTGATCCAGGACTTGACGCTCTCCCTCCCGCCGGGCGGCATCGTCGGCGTCGTCGGTCCGAACGGCGCCGGCAAGACCACGCTGATGAAGATGATCATCGGCGCCGAGAAGCCCGACGCCGGCACGCTCACCATCGGCCCGACGGTGACGATGAACTACATCGACCAGACCCGCGAGAGCCTCGATCCGGCGAAGACCGTCTACGAGGAGATCAGCGGCGGCAAGGAGATGATCCAGCTCGGTGCCAAGCGCGAGACACACGCGCGCGCCTACGTCGGCAAGTTCGGCTTCAAGGGCGCCGACCAGCAGAAGATCGTCGGCACGCTCTCCGGCGGCGAGCGCAACCGCGTGCAGCTCGCCAAACTCCTGAAGGGTGGCGCAAACCTGATCATCCTCGACGAGCCGAGCAACGACCTCGACGTCGACACCCTCCGCTCGCTCGAGGAGGCGATCTTCAACTTCGCCGGTTGTGTGATCGTGGTGAGCCACGACCGCTGGTTCTTGGACCGCCTCGCGACCCACATCCTCGCCTTCGAAGGTGAAGGCAGGGTGCGCTGGTTCGAGGGCAACTTCCAGGCCTACCAGGAACGCCGCCACGAGGAGCTCGGCACCGACGCCGACCAGCCGCACCGGATCAAGTACGTGAAGCTGGAGCGGTGAGCGGGAGCAGTGGCCGTGGCCGGTGGCGTGGCGGATCGGACGCGGATGTTCAGCTCGCCAGCGCCGCACGCGCTTCCGCGACCGGCGCGAAGTCGTTCTCCTTCGGACCGCGCAGGTAGTAGGTGAGGACGGCGAGGAGGGCGTCCGGCGCGTCGCCCGACAGGAACGGCGGATCGCCGTGCGCTTCCTCCATCGCGGCGAAGAACTTGTAGTCGTGCGCCTCGCGGCCTTTGGCGACCAAGAGGCGGCGCGTCTCAGTGAGGAAGTCGCGCTTGGCCGACGCGCTCGAGAGCGTCCTCGTGAGCGCAACGGCGAGCTCGCGCCGATCGCGCGACCCATGTTGCTGCAGCAGCTCCTGAGGAGTCTCGGCTCCTGACTCGCGGAGGTCTCTGGCGTCTTTTGCGAGCTTGCGCCACGACGATGCTTCAGGGTCCCCTTTCGGCCCGCCAAAGGCGGCGCGCCATGGCGGGCACCACGCGGCGCCTTGCAGCAACGCCGTCAGCTTCAGCGCGGGATCGTCAGTGCGCGTCGCCAGCTCGCGCAGCGCACGGATCGATGTCGTGGCGTGCACAGCGAGCAATCCCGGGTTCTCCATCAGGAGCTCGAGGGCGAGCAGCTCGAGGTCCAAGAAGCAGAGGTCGATGGCGCGCTCGTCGAGCGACAGGCCGCGGATCTTCGTGAGCATCGCAGCGATCGCCGCCGCATTCGTCGCGCCCATGGTGGCGCGGGTTAGCGGGAAGGTGACCACCGAGATGGGGCCGTAGTGTTGCGGGAACCCCTCTTTCACCAGCGTCGCCGCCTCGGCGCGGCTCTTCTCGAAGCTCGCCGCCGCGTCCGTCGGTCCGGGTGACAGCAGCCCGTAGACGAGACAGCGCAGCACGGGTTCGGCGTGCTGCCAGCCGATCAAATCGAGCACGCGGAACGTGGCGTTCGTGAAGATCGGATGGTGACCGACGTCGGCGAAGCTGCGCATGCCATAGGGCAGCAACGCCGCGATCATCTCCGCGCGATCTCCGGCCCGCGCGAGTGCCGTCACCGCCGCGTCGGCGGCCTCGAGATCCCACGCATCACACGCCGCGACCAGCGCCGCGCGCGCCTTCTCCGGCTTCGGTAGCGCGCTCTCGTCCGGTGCCGCGAGCAGCCAGTCGTTGTGCCGCGCGGCGGCCTGCGATTGCTTGAACACCGCGAGCGCGTAGACGAGCGGCAGCACGCGCTCGGCTTCCGGCAGCGCGGTCGCGACGCGCCAGACGGCCGGCATCTGCAGCACGCAGTGGAACTTGAAGCCGACCGGCCGCGGCTCGACGTCCCAGATCCCGGCCAGGAAGATCGCGGCGAGCAACTGCTCCGCGGTCAGCCCTTTCTTCACGCGATCGACCAGCTCCGCGACCATCTTCTCGCGTGCGACCTCGCGCACCCAATGCACGAGCGCGGCGACGTCGTTCGACGGGCCCGCGCGGCCCGCCGAGCCGTGCGCTCCGGTGAGAGCAAGAGCCGGCCGCGACCAGGCGCTTGCGCCCGCCATGAGCGCTCCAGTCGTGACGCAACCCACGAACTCGCGACGCGTCCAAGGCTGGATGGGGTGCATGGTCGGCTCCGCGAAGATGGAACGGCGTCCAATCTTCATGTCTTCACGACCGGAGGGGAGCGACGTTCCGTTGTCCCTCGGCCCTCGCGCGGATGCGGCGCTACGCGGTCTCGCGCAGCTTGTGGCGCACGTTGGTCGCGATCAGCCGCGCGATGAGTCGCTGGAGCTGGGTGGTCCAGGTTCGGCGCCGCGTTCGGGCGCGCAGGCGACGGACCTCGTGGTGGAGCCGCTCGAGCTCAGAGTGCAGCGCGTCGCGCTCGATCGTGCCTGGATGTGAGGCTGCCGGAGGGGGCGCCGTGTGCGCTCTCGTCGTCTGGAAGAAGGCGAAGTCCTCGTACGCAGCCATGATCTTCTTGCAATCCCGCTCACTCGCCTAGTTGGGGCCACAGTGGGTCAGACGTCGTTTCCCCATCGCCCTTCCCACCGCGGTCTGTCATCCCGTCGTCATCGCCGCTGGATCGATCTCCACATCGAACATGCAAGCGAGACCGCGTGAAGAACGCGCCAAGGCTTCGAGCGTTGGAGTCGTTTTTCGATCAAGCCTGCGTTCGACTGGAACGTACGCCGACCAGCAAGGCGAACGTGCCGGCGGCGGCGAGTGAGGCTCCGGTCGCGAACGCGAACGGCGCGCCTTGGTGGCTCATCAGCAGGCCGAAGAGTGCCGATGCGGGAAGTGCGACGATCGCGGCCACGAAGTGGTAGGCCCCGAAGGCGCGCCCGCGTTGCTCGGCCGGCGCGAGCTCGGCGACCCACGCGCGCTCCGCCCCTTCGACGAGTGCATAGTGCACTCCGTAGATGGTGACCAACACCCAAACGTGCCAGCTCTGCCCTGCCAGGGCGAATCCGGCGTAGACCGCGGCGTAGAGCATCCAACCGACGGCGATGATCGAGCGGCGCGCGACGCGGTCGGAGAGCGCGCCGAACGGCGTCGAGAGCAGCGACTTCACGGTGGCGAGCAGCGCGGTCAACAGCGGCAGTTGCGCGATCGGAACACCGAGCTGCGTCGCGCGCACGAGCAGGAAGGCGTCGCTCGATCCACCGAGCCCGAAGAGGAAGCTCGCGAACAGGAAGCGCCGCAGGGCGGGGACGGCGGGCGGCCGAATCGAGAAGGGCGGGCGCGCGGCGGCGGTCGCGGTGATCGCGGTCGCTCTTGCCGGCTCCTTCACGAGGAAGAGCAGCGCCGCCATCGCGAGTGCCGCCGGGATCGCCGCGATTGCGAAGAGGCCGCGCAGGCTGCTCGTCGATGGGGGCGCGGCCAGCTGCTGCAGCACGAACCACGCGATGAGCGGCCCGATCACGTTGTCGAGATGATCCATCGCGCGGTGGAGGCCGAAG
>CAYRQC010000368.1:0-7202 GCA_964426265.1 uncultured Phycisphaerales bacterium
ACTTGCCGGTGTGGCCGATTCCTCCAATGGATGCATCGTCAAGCAGATCCGATACATCGGACAGGAGGCCCACGCGGGAGGGGCCCCCGACAAGGGGATCAACGCCCTGTATGCCGCGCACGTCGCCCTGGCCGGCATCACCCACGAGCCGGCCGCGCTGCTCGCCGCCGAGCTCTGCGCGATCGCGCCGGCCGGTTTGTCGCGCGTCTTCTTCAGCGACGACGGCTCGACCGCAGTCGAGGTGGCGCTCAAGATTGCGCTGCAGTTCCACGCGCAGTGCGGGTCGCCGCAACGACGCACCTTCATCGCCTTCGAGGGTGGCTACCACGGCGACACCGTCGGTGCGATGAGCGTCGGCGATCCCGATCCCTACTTCCTCGCCTATCGCCCGCTGCTCTTCGACGTCGTCCGCGTGCCGGTCGATGGCGAGGCGCTCCGAGCAGCGCTCGAGCAGCGTCGCGGCATCATCGCGGGTGTGCTCCTCGAGCCGCTCGTGCAGGGCGCCGCCGGCATGCGGATGCACTCGCCCGAGATCGTCCACGCGGTACGCGCCGCCTGCGACGCCGCGCGCGTGCTGCTCATCGCCGACGAGGTGATGACCGGTTTCGGCCGCACCGGCGCTTGCTTCGCGTGCGATCGCGCCCGCATCACGCCCGATCTCCTCTGTCTCGCGAAAGGGCTGACGAGCGGCATGGCGCCGCTCGCCGTGACGCTGGCGACCGAGGCGCTCTTCGCCGCGTTCCGCGCTCCCGAGCGCCGGCGCATGCTCGCCCACGGCCACTCGATGACGGCCCATCCGATCGGCTGCGCGGTCGCGCTCGAGTCGCTACGGCTGCTACGCGAGAACGACGTCGTGCGCGCTCTCGACGCGATCGGCACACGCATCGAGGCGGCGCTCGCTCCGCTGCGCAGCGACCCGCGCGTGCGCGATCTGCGCCGCACCGGCGGCATCGTCGCCTTCGATCTCGTGCGACCCACGGCGGCGAGCGGCGATCCCGGCAACTACTTCAGCGACCGCGCCCCCCGGCTGCGCGCGGCGGCGGTCGACCACGGCGTCCTGCTGCGGCCGCTCGGCGACGTCATCTACGCCCTGCCGCCCGCCTGCACCACGAACGAGCAGTGTGACCAGATCGCCACCGCCATGCGCGCGCTGGTCGACGTCGAGTGAACTTGGAGCCGGCCGCACCGCCCCTCGCTCACGGGTACCAGCGGAACATCGCGCTGTCGAAGCCGAGCACGAAGCCGGTCGACTCGAGCTGCTTGCCGACGCAGTGCAGCTCGAGCACGTGGCGGCCACGGTCGAGATAGCGCGTGCCGACCAGCGGCTCGCGCAGGAGCGTCCGCTCGGCGAAGAGGTCGATCGGCGAACCGATCGGCGTGCCGTCGAGCTGCGCCTCCCAACAACCGCCGTCGGGTCCGCGCGTGAGGCGGAGATAGAGGTCGTAGTTGCGCTCGGACGGCAGGTTGAACGGGATGAGCAGGACCCCTTGCTCGCGCGTCGGCGGCGCGAAGCGGATCTGCGCACCGTAGGCCCAGAACGAGCCGGTCTGCACGATCGGCGGCTCGACGCCCTCCGGCACGGTGAGCGTCTCCTGCAGCTCCTTCTCCTCGGGCTCGAGACGCACTTCGGCGAACGGCAGCCGCTCGTGCTGGTTCGGCAGCACACTCAACGGACCGTGCGGCTCTTCTTGGTACCAGAAGGCGACGCTGGAGAAGGCGTCGTTGCGATCGCCCGTCACCTTCCACTCGCCGTCGCGCTGCGCGTAGCCCATCCGCTCGAAAGTGAGCGTGAGCCCCTTCTCGAACGGAATCGGATCCTGGATGTGCCAGCGACACGCCGTCGTCCGCGCGCCCGAGCCGGTCCCTTCGAACGCGGTCACGCCACCGTACGGTCCGGTGCCGACCCGAAAGCCCCACGCATCGTCGAAGTAGCTCTCGAGACCGGTGCCGACCAGGACCGGCAGCTCCGAGCCATTGATGAAGAAGCGATCGTCGCCCTCGCCCGGCCAGCCCTCTTCGCCCGACCAGATCGAGAGCACCGTGCCCACGTAGTGACCGCGCCCGCGGATCTCGGCGACCTTGTGCTGGCGCAACGTCCCTTGCCGCGGCGAGGCGCGGAAATGGGCGTGCAGTGTCCGCAGGTTGACGCACTTGGTCTGCGTCTCGACCCAGTCGATCTGCCAGAAGACCAGCCGCGCCGGCCGCGACGAGTCGTTGCGGATCGATATCTCGGCCGACTCGTTGAACGGCATCGGCCACCATGAGGTGCGCGCGCGACCGTCGCCGGCGACGCGGATCGGCAGCGTGTCGACTGACGCCTCCATCGCGTTGCCGACGCCGAAGAAGTCACCGATCGGCACCTCGATCGACGGGTTGGTCTCGCCGTCCCAGCGCGCCCGCAAGACGAGCATCCGCGGGTAGTAGGGGTCGTCGCTCTCGGCGGTGAGCCAGAAGTGGCGGATCACGCCGGCACCCGCGAGGCTCGCGATCGACACCTCGGCACCGGCGGCGATCGGCATGTAGTCGAGGTTGCTCGCCGGATCGAGATGGGAGCTCGACACGCGATGGAGCTTGCCCTCGGGCGGCCGGAAGAGGTCCCCGAGAGTGGGCGCGTCGGGAAGCGCACCTTGCACGGGCGGCGCCGCCTGTGCCGCGGCTTCCCGCGCGTCGCGCATCGCGACGAGCAGCGTTGCCACACCGCAGAGAATCCTGGAACAACGAATCGCCTTCATCGTCGTACCTCGCTCCTTGCCCGCTCGCGTCGCGGGTTACGATTCGTCGCTGCCGCGCCCCAGAAGAAGAAGGATGCCACGATGCTTCGTCCGCCGCTCGCCGTCGCCGCGACCGCACTCTGTCTCGCACTCCCGCTCGCGCTCCCAGTCACCGCCGCCGATCACCCGGCCGGTGGAGCGCCGATCCCGGCCAATCCGCTCGGTATCTGGCGACTCGACAGTCTGCTCGAGGCCGCGGAGATCACGGGCGTCGACCCTTCGGACGTTGATCCGGCAACTTTCGTCCTGCACGATCTGCGATTCGATCACGGCACCGACGGCGTCGTCGCGGTGGAGACACCCTTCGGCGAGTCGGCGGTCGAAGCGGGTGACGGCTGCGTGCGCCTCCACGCCAAGGGCAAGCTCGCGGCGTTTCGGGTGCCGATCCCCAAGACCAAGGGGTCGAGCGTCGGCGCGATCGCGTTTCGGGTCCGTTCGCATGACACCAAGGAGATCGCGCTGCTGCGCGACGCCGGACTGCTGAACGCGTTTGGCGGTGGCGGCGGACGCGGCGGCTTTGGCCAGGGTGGCATGCCGCAGATTCCGCAAAATTTCATCGCGCCGATCGGACGGCCGGCCGGCAACCCGCCGGCCAACCCACCGACGGGTGGTTTCCCGCCGGGCGGGCCACCACCGCAGTTCGGGCCGGGTGGACCGGGCGGTCCGGGTGGTCCGCCGCCGGGGGGCGCACCCGCGGGCGGAGTGGCTGGTGGCCCTGGCGGCGGTCCCGGCGGCGGCCGTCGCGGATTTGGCGGCGGTCCGGGCGGTCCCGGCGGCGGCTTGGGTGGCCTTGGCAACTTCGACCCACGCCAGTTGCTTGGCGGTCAACTCTCGACCTTCGCGGCGGATGGCGAATGGCACGCGCTCGCCAGAACTCGCGACAACCTGACCGGTGGCGGCGGCGGGATGTTCATGGGCGGCCAGCAGAGCGATCCGAATGCCGAGCTCAGTGAGCTGTCACTCCTCGTCCCGGTCCCGGCTGACAAGGAAGCGAGCGGCGTCTCGGTCGAGCTCGAGTTCCTCCACGTCCTCGATGCCAAGGCGGACTACGCCGCGAAGACCGTCGCGCCGTGCGCGGTCACGCGCCAGTCGGTGATCCATGCCGGCATGCACCTCAACACGCCGGCGTCGGTCACGTGGCGACTCGTCGCGCCCGAGGGCGGAAAGCTCATCGCCGGGTTGACGGCGCTGACAGCGGAGCCATTCCAGTTCTTCGTCCACATCGCGACGGCGCAGGGTCGCGAGACCGTCCTCACCAAGTACTTCGAGACTCCGAACGAGATCGTGCCGGTGAACGTCGACCTCGCGAAGTACGCGGGACAGGCGATCGCACTCGAGATCGAGGTCGTCGAAGAGGGCGAGCCGAACGTCGCTTTCCTGCTGCAGCCGATCGTCTACGGCAAGCGCAAGGAAGAGGTGCGCAACGTCCTGCTCTACTTCTGCGACACGCTGCGGGCCGACGCCCTAAGCAGCTACGGCAACCCGCGACCGACCACGCCGGCGCTCGACGCACTCGCAGCGGACGGCATCCGCTTCGAGCGCTGCTTCAGCCAGGGCTCGTGGACCTACGTCTCGATGCCGTCGTCGCTCTCCTCGCTCTTCCCGAGCGTGAACGGCGTGAAGACCGGCGGCGAGCGGCTGGCTGACTCGGTCGTCACCATGGGTGAGGCGTTTCGGGCGGCCGGCTACTTGACGGCGGCATTCATCCGCAACGATTTCGTCGGCCCGACGACGCACACCGAGCAAGGCTTCGACTTCTTCTTCCCGGGCGAAACGATTGGCGCACCGAACGCGGCGGGGTTGAACCAGGCGATCGCCCGGATGTTCGGTCGCCAGAACGCCGATGCACCGGGCGCCGGCAACATGAACTTCTCGAGCGGCTCCTCGCGCGACCTCTACAACAAGGCGGAGCCGTGGCTCGAGCAGTACGCCGATCTCCCCTTCTTCCTCTATTTGCACGCCGTCGACCCGCACGACCCGTACGACCCGGAAGAGGCCGACTGGTCGATGTTCCTGACCAAGGAAGAGAAGGCGGAGTACGACGCGGAAGAGACGAAGATCAACAACTCGCAGCAGCAGCAGCAGTTTGGCGGAGTCGCTTCAGGGCAGGGCCGGGTCGTCACGGCGGTCGTGCCGGCACCGGCTGCGGCGCCCGCCACCAGTCCCGATGGCACCACCGCCACCGGAACCGACGCGGGCGGCACGACTGCCGGCGCTCCGTCCATTACGACTCCGCCCGCTGCGGCGGCCCCACCTCCCGCGCCGCCCACTGGCGGCGTCGGTGTCAATCAAGGTGCCACGAGTCGCGGCATGCTCCTCGCGGCCGGCGTCGATCCCGACGGGCATATGCACAAGCAGCGCGCGATCTACGACTCCGAGGTCCACTACTTCGATCGCCACTTCAAGAAGGTGTTGGAGCTGCTCGACCGCAAGGGGCTGACGCAACGCACCATCGTGAGCTTCAACGCCGACCACGGCGATGAGTTCCTCGACCACGGCGCGACCGGCCACGGCCACTCGGTCTACGCCGAGCTGAACCACGTGCCGTGGCTCCTGCGCGCGCCGGGGCTGTTGCCGGTGGGCAAGGTGCTCCCCGACAACGTCGCCAACCTGGACCTGGCGCCAACGCTGCTCGGCCTCGTCGGCGTGACGGCGCCCGAGAGCATGCAGGGCCGCAACCTCGCCCCTGAGCTGGAAAGTGGTGACGAGCTTCCGGCAGTCGCGATCTTCACCGAGCAGTGGAGCGGTGGGATGTTTGGCGGTGCCGGCGCGACGGCGGACGAGATCCTCGGCAACTTCGCCGTCATCGAAGGTCGCTGGAAGACGATCGTCCATCGGACGATGGAGGAGCCGCGCGGGCCCGATGGCAAGCCGCTGCTGGGCGCCGACGGCAAGGCGATGCCGGCGCAGCTCAAGATCGACTACGAGGTCTACGACCTCCTCGCCGACATGGCGGACGCCCACTCGTTGCTGGCGACCGAGCGCGAGCGGGCCGAGTCCGCCAACCGCCACCTCGAAACGTGGGTCGCGGAGATGCACAAGCTGAACGCCCGCTACCAGGGCGAGGATACGTCGAGTGACAACGCCATGCAGATGATGCGCGCGCTCGGCTACGCGCAGTGATGCCGGTGACGGATGGAACCGCCCGGTGATCGGACCCGCTGATGGAGCCGCCGCATGGGTGATCTCCGGGACGCGTTCAAGAAGGCGGGCCTGATCGACGACAAGGCCGACCGCCAACTGAAGCACCAGGAGCGCGTGCAGCGCGCGGAGCTGGGCCGCGCCGGCGTCGACGAGCAGCACCGGCGCGACGAGAGCGAACGCCAGCAGCGCGAGGAACAGAAGAAGAGCGAGGTCAAAACCGCCCAGCAGAGGCACGACCAGGAGCGCGTGCGGAGCGAGCGGCGCAAGAAGCTCGTGCAGCAGCTCGACGAGCAGGCGGTTCGTGGCTCGGGGCCGCGCCGCTTCCACTTCGTCGACCGCGATGGCTACCTTCCCTACGTGCAGATCGACGATGACGTCGGGCGGCGCCTCGAGTCCGGTGAGCTGGCGCTGGTCCGCCATCCGGTGACGCACGAGACGGCGCTCGTTCCGCGGGTGCTCGCACTGGAGCTGCACGCGGCGGCGCCCGATGCCGTGCTGCACCTCGCCAACGGGTCGCGGTGAGCCGGCGCGCCGCGACGCGAGCGTTCGGCCAACGAGTTGCACTCCATCGGCCGCTCGCCAGCGACGCGCGCCTGCAACGACTCACCGGGGAGCTGGTGCACCCACCACGCCGCGAGAAACGGCGCGGCGCGGCGAGATTCCCCGCACTGCTCGTCATGGCAACGTCGGCGCCACTCCAGCGCATCACCACTCCACCAGCGCCTCCTCACCACCACACCACCACCCATGGCCGACCCCACTCAACGATGGGAAGACAACGTCGCCGGCCCGTGGTTCGTCGACAAGGCGTGCATCCTCTGCTCGCTCTGCTCGGACCTCGCCCCGAAGAGCTTCCAGGAGAGCCAGGAGGGTGACCACGACGTGGTCTTCAAGCAGCCCGAAGGCGCCGAAGAGCTCGCGGCGGCCGAGCAAGCCAAGCAGCAGTGTCCGGTCGAGGCCATCGGCTCGGACGGCTGACCTCACGTCACTTTCGGGCGCGCGCCACTTCCTCGGCGGTCAGCTCGATCTCGATCGAGCACCAGGTCGGGCCCTGCGCCATGGCGTAGCGGGCGTCGGCCAGCCCGATGAGAGCGCTGCCGTCGGGATGAGCCTCGATCCAGGCCCAAGGGAGTCGGACGAAGTAGTGCCAGGCCGCGGCCGCGGGTTTCGTCATCGCGAGCTTCACCAGCGGATCGTCGAGCCGCGTCTCGATCGACCGCGACCAGGAGCGATCGCACGGCGCGACGCGACCTTCGAGATCGACCGACAGCCAGTCGAGCTCCGTGG
>CAYRQC010000369.1:0-5809 GCA_964426265.1 uncultured Phycisphaerales bacterium
ATCATCGGCGCGTGATTCAGCAGGAACGGGTAGTAGAGGACGCGCCGCGGGATACCTGCGCCGCTGCCGCCGACTGCATTCCACCACGCTGGCCCCATGACGGGGGAACCCGCGGTCGCGATGCCCGGATCGACGACGATCTCGCCAGGCACACCTGGCGTCCCGCTGAAAATCGACGGCTTCGAGCAGTTGATCGTGACGATCGAGTCCAGATAGTTCAGGTCGAGGCACCCCTCGAACATCGCGTCAAAGAATGTCGCCGGTCCCCCGGTTCCGACCGGCATGACCCACATTCCGCAGATCGAGACCTCGATTTCCGTGCAAGTGCCGTACCCCACTCAGTCATCTAACGGAACACGGTTTCCGGCACGCCGAGAAGCTGCAAGACCTGCAGCTGGCGTGGAGTGAACACCGAGTGGAAGACCTTCAGCTCGCGGTCAGCGGTGTGCAGCACGTTGCGCTGGACCGACGAGAAGAGGCGGAGGATTTGCTCGCAAGTGGGGTGACGTTGCGGGCGCTCTTCCGGGTACAGCGGTAGGTCGGCGACCTTCTGCTGTTGCATCGCGAGACGGATCTGTCGCTCGATGAGGGCCTGAACGAGGAGCGCGAGGAAGTAGAGGAAGAAGAGCGCTCCGATGCGGCCTTCGTTCTTGAGCAAGACGGGAGCGATCTGGAATACGGTCTTCGCCTGCTCAAAACGTTTCTCGAGTGCGGGCTGGCGCTTGTGAGCGGCGAGCACCTCCTTGGGCGTGAGCTTGGCGTCGTTGGTGAGGAGCGGGTACATGCCGTCGCTTTGGTGGTCGTAGGCGACTGCCTTCTCGTCGGTGCTCCACTCCGGGATGAAGACGTAGCGGGTCTTGCGGTGGAAGACGGTGTGCGGACCGGGACGTCCGGGTCCGGCTTGGCGGAACTGGTGACGTTCCTGGCGGCGTAGCTCGAAGCGCACATAGCCTTGCACTCGGAAGCGCCGGAGGATCGCCTCGACTCGCTCCAAGACCCGTCCCTTGCTCTTGAGATGGGGCTTGGGGCCGCTCAGGCGACGCGCGAGCCACTGCAGCTCGACGTTGGCGGCGGCGATTCGTTGCAGGCGCGAGCGCTCCTGGCGTACGCGCAGGAGCTCGCTGAACACCCAAGTGACCGGCCACCCTTCTTGCGAGCACAGCAGAGAGCGAAATACCCACCAGCGATCCCGCGGCCCGCGTTTCTGCCGCCGCGCGTTGGGCCGATCGATGGCGATCTCCCAGGTCGGTTCATTCTGCTGCACCCATTCCCGGAAGAGCGAGTCCTCCTTGCGGGAGCGCGGCAGGACCGTCACGAAGCGGCCACCGGCCCGGTGGATCGCCTCCATGGCTTCGTTGCTGCAGAGCTTCGAGTCAGCGACGTAGAGGAAGTCGGCCCGTCCCGCGATCTTGCACAGGCACTCCCACGTCTCCCGGTGGGTGCGCGAGTCGCTGGTGTTGCCGTCGGCGTAGCGAAACTCCATCGGCACGCCGCCATCGGTCGTCGTGGTCAGGATGAACAGGAGCTGCTTCAAGTCCGGCCGGTGGTCCTTCGAGTAGCCGTAGGTGATGAAAGGGGCGCGCTGCCCGCGCAGAGTGCGACCTTTGGCGCGCTCGTACTGCCCGGTGAGCTGGATGGACGTCGAGTCATTGTGGAGCTCGTCGAAGCGCAGCTCGAAGCGCTGGTGCACCGCGAGGATGATCTCGGTGAGAAGGCTTCCGCGGTCGGCATCGAAGAGGCGATCCAGCGCCCGTCCAATCTGATCATCGTGCAGGCGCTGCGCCTGCTCTTGCGTGAGCCCGAACGCCGCCGGCGCGAACTCGCTGACGGTCTCGTGCTGGCGATAGATGGGCTCGCGCTCCACCAGGATCGAGCGCAGAAGAACGAGTAGTCCCGAAGCGTAGGGCAGCGCGCAGCGGCGATCCGTGGTGGGCACGGAGCGCGCCAGGATCTCGGGTAACCCGATCCGCTCGAGGAAGTGGTTGAGGAGCGGCAGCGGCCCGAGCCGCTCCGTTTTGAGGAGCACGGCATCGAGAGCCGGGAGGGCGGACGGGTCGTCCATCTTGACCTCGCTCGAATCTTACATTATAGTAGATGTAAGACCATCCACCCGTCAAGCCCCTTCTTGCCATGACTGATCTCGAAAAGGTCCGACAGCGAATCGTCGCGCTACAGCAGGTGCTGGGGACGGGCGACTACGCCTGCTCGGGCGCCCTCTTCACGCGCACCCAGGTCTGTGGCAAGCCCAACTGCCGCTGTGCGACCGACTCCAAGCTGCGCCACGGCCCCTACTTCATCTGGGCCCACGCCGATCGCCATCGGATCGTCCACCACCACTCCCTGACCGCCGAACAGGCACAGATCACCCGCGAAGCCATCCGTCACTGTCGCGCTATTCGCAGGCTCCTCGCCCAGTGGGACCATGCAAGCGCCGCCGCGATCCTCGCACTGGAATCACGCAACTCGTGATTTGACTGGGACTTGCGTCATAGAGAATTCGCGTACGAGATCTGCGGAATGTGCGGCATGAAGCTCCTCGCGTAGAAGTGACCGACGGATAGTGCCGCGTCGTGGTACCGCTCCCAATAAGTCGTGCTGCCGACGTCGATCGCGTATTCACCCAACTCAGGATCGCGCGTGTCGTTGTCCCCGTCGTTCACGTAGTAGGTATGGACGCCCTGTGCGCGCGCGGACGTCAGCGTTGCAACGCAGAGAAGTGCGAGAAGAAGCCAGCGGGTCGTGGACGCTGACGCGGGTTCAGGTCGAGTGTGCCCCCCCCGCACATTCCTGTAGTTGCCCAGACCGTCGGAACCTGACGCGCCGCTTCCAGTCGATTCACGAGCTGTTTCATCGACGCTCCTCCTTCTTCGTCACTGCACTCCACTGCTTCAAAACTACTTCGGAGAGAGCCGCTCCCGGCCAGATCGAGAGCGAGCGAGCTCTCCTCGGCGATCACGGGACGGGGATGGAGTAGCTCGACCGCCGCCGGCGGTCAATGGGTGACACGCCGCGAGCCTCTCGGTCACTGCTCGTGCGGCCGCCCGGCCCTCACTGCGCCGTGAACCGTCCGCCGTTCTCGCTGGCCAGGGACTGGAGCATGCCGAGGTCGGTGTCGGTACCGAGCGCAACGGTGTGGATGATCGCCTCGGTCGCGCGATTGCGCAGCTCGACGGCGGAACGGACCAGGGCCGCGGAGTCGGGCTGCTGATCGGCGCGCTGCGGGCGGCTCGCGGTGATGAGCACGAGCGCGTCGATCCGCTCGGCGATCTTGGGGCCGTCGGCACCACCATCGGCAAAGTCGAACGCGCGCATCAAGGCGTCGGTGGTGTTGGCGATCGTTCCGGCCGCGGTCGACAGCTTCCCCAACCACTCCTGCGCGCCGGCGACCGACTCCGGCGTCACGACGGTCAGCCGCTTCGCCCACGTCCGCGCCTCGTGCGCGTAGGCGAGCAGCCCGAAACGCGTGCCGGGCGGCAAGGTCGGCAACAGGTCGTGCAGCGTCGCCTTGGCGACGTCGAGTCGGGTCCGTGTGTCGGTCGCTCCCTCGCTCTTGTCGAACCGCTCGAGCATCCCGGCCGAGCAGTCGATCACGAAGATGAAGGTGCGCCCCTCGAGCGGGAGGCCGAAGAGGCGCGGAATCTTGCGGATGCCGTGGGACGGCAGTGCCTCCGCGCCGCTCGCGAGCGTCGCTCCCTCGCGCGTGACCCACGCGTTCCAGACCCCGGAGTCGGTCCCGAACGTCTGGCCGGTGAGCAGCCGCAGCGCCACCGCGACCCGTCGCCGCGCCACCAACTCCTCGACGCCGATCCGGTGCACGAGCGGCGCGATCGCGAGCGGCGAGCCGATCCGCGCCAGCGCGTAGGCCGACTGCGCGCGCACCTCCGCGTCCGCGTTCTCGAGCAGGTCGACCAACGTCCGCGCCATCCCGTACGCCGCCACGCCCGCCCCGCCGATGCCTTGCACGACCGCGGCGAGATCGGCGGCATCGCGCGCCTTCGTCAACGCGGTGCCAAGCGCGGCAACGAGCGGCGGTTCGCACGCCGACGCATTGCAGCAGACGTCCCGGCGCAGCGCGGGACTCAGCCCCGGATTGCCGATCGCGTTCGCAAGCAACCACGTGAGCGAGTCGGGCTCGCTTTGCGCCGCCATGACGCGTTCGAGCTCGGCCATCAGCCCACCCAGCTCGCGCATGCGCCCGCTCACCTCCTTCAAGCTGCCGTTGAGCTTCTCGAGCTTCTTCGCGTCGTCCGGCTTCGCGCTCTTCTTCCGGCCGAGCAGGTCGGATGCCTTCTCGCTCCCCTCCGTGAACTCCTTGTTGTGCGCCTCGAACTCCTTCGCGCACTGGCCGTGCGCCGCTAGGAGCGCCTTCGCGAGCCGGAGCCCGCCGAGCCCACGGACGCCGGCAACCGCCGCCTTGCGCGCAGCGAGCGCCTCGGCCGGTTTCGAGCTCGCCTTGAACGCGACCTCGAGCGCGCCGATCTTGGCTGCATCGGCCTTGTCGTCGGCAACCCGCGCCGATTCGGCTGGAGCGCTCGCGACCGCCACCACCACCCAGCACACGGCCTGGAAAACACGCCGCAAGCTGCGACCGATCATCGTGATGACCTCCCAGCGTGGACGCGCTGCGGCGAGGTACGGTAGCGGTTCGGCACGTTCACGGCACCGCGAGCACCTCGCGCCGGATCTCGCGATCGAGCCGCGCCCCGAAGAGCAGCTGCTTGCCATCGGCAGTGAAGTGCGGCGGGCCGACGCTGTCGAACGGCGCGCTCTCGGCGATCCCACAGACGACGTGCCAGCGGCCCGACTTCTTCACGGCATACGCGACGCGGCTGCCGTCCGACGAGAAGCAGGGATCGGCGACCCGCTCGAGCTCGGGACCCTCCTCGCCGTCGAGCCAGAGGCGCCAGTCGCCGTCGGGCGCGGCACGCTCGGCATCGAAGCGCAACGCGAAGTCGTCGGGCGCCGCGGTCGCCACGCGCAGAACGAAGGCGAGCCGCTTGCCATCGCTGCTCCAGATCGGCGTCCCGACCGCGCTGGCGCGCGCCGCCATGCGCACCTCGCCATCCACCGCGACGCCGAGCCGTGGTGGCGAGCCGGGCGTTGGTGGATCGGTGAACTTGTAAGCGATTCGCCGGCCATCGGGCGACCACGACGGCGAGCCACAGCCCGCGAAGCGCTCGCCGTAGGTCGTCTTGCCGGCGACGATCGCGAGCTTGGGGAACGGCGAGCCGGGCGCCGTTGGTGGTCCTGGCGGTGGCGGTGCCGCCCGCGCACCCGACGTCGCCGCCGCGAACGCAAGTTCACCACCATCGGGCCGCCAAACGAGATCGCTCGCCATCGCGAAGCCGGCGCCGAGCTTCTCCTCGCCCTTCTTCGTCACGACCAGTGGAAACCAGCGGCCCCCTTTGCTCGCGAGCGCGGCCACCTTCGTGCCGTCAGTCGTGAAGCATGGTGCGCTCAATGCGTCGGAGTCCTCCCACTTGGCGCCGTGCTTGCCGTCGACCACGAGCTGCATCGAGCTGCGCGTGTAGGAGCCGTCGTCCGCGAGCTTGGCGCCCGGCTGGATCCACCATGCCGCGTGGAGCCCATCACCGCTGACGCCGATCGTGCCGAACCAGTCCTCGGCGGCGCTCTTCTTGCCGTCGATCACCACCCACCACTTCTCGCTCTTCTTGCCGGTGCGATTGCCGGCGCGAAAGCGAATCGGTGCGCCGGGCGGCGGGACGCTCACCAGGCTGAGATAGTCGTAATCGTCCGCGACCTGCGCCCCGGTCACAGCGACCGTCTTGCCACGCCGCCAGCCGACGTA
>CAYRQC010000370.1:0-2614 GCA_964426265.1 uncultured Phycisphaerales bacterium
CCGTGACATTCGCCGGCGAGTCTCGCCGTCGCCGGCCATGCGACGTCGGCAGCAGCCAAACAGCCGAGCAGACACCCATCAATGACCGAAGATTGAAGACCTAACGCTCGGGGGCGGACGGGAGGACGACCCGGAAGCCGATGTAGACGTACCGGTTCCACGGGAGCCTCCTGTCCCGGAACGCAGAACGGCAGACCCGCGCGTCGTCCCACGACGAGCCGCCGCGCCTCACACGGGCGGGGAACTGGCCGGGCTCGACCGCGGGGCCGAACGGATCGGTCACTTCGGCCGCGTCGTAGCGATCGACCGAAGCGTCCTGGCACCACTCCCAGACGTTGCCGTGCAAGTCGTGGAGCCCGAAGGTGTTGGGGGGGAGTTCGCCGACGGGATGGGCCTTGATGCCGGAATTGACGGAGTACCACCCGACTCGCGCGAGGTCGGCATCGGTGTCGCCGGAAGAGAAGCGCTTGGTCGTGCCGGCGCGGCAGGCGTACTCCCACTGCGCTTCGGTCGGGAGGCGGTAGCCGTTGGTGGCGGGGATCAAGGTGACTTCGCGGTCGGCTTGGCGATCGGCAGTGTCGGCGGCGACCGGCTCGCCGATGCGGTAGGCGGGAGCGCGCTGCTCGCGGAGCGAGAGGGTGTTGCAGAAGAGGACGGCGTCGTACCACGTGATGTAGTTGGCGGGCAGGCGGTCGTCGGCGCCGGCCGGCGTGTTGGTGTCGGGCGCAGGATCGGTCGCCCACTCCTTCGGGATGATGGCGTTCATCGCCTCGCGGTAGTGGGACCGGGTGATTTCGAAGCGGCTCATCTGGAAGGCGCTCAGGTGGACGCGGTGCTGCGGGCCTTCGTCATCCCACCGACCCTCTTCGTTGGCAGGACTCCCCATCACGAATTCGCCGCTCTTGATCGGGACCATCTCGAGCAGCGAAGGAAGGGGAGTCGGGACAGTAGTCGGAACGCGCGGCGGCATTTGCGGCTTCGCCAGGTTCAACCGCGGCTGGCCGGCAAGAACCACGATTCGGCCGGGAACGGTCAAGGCCGGCGAGAGCTCGACGGGAGTCAGGATGTCGGCGATCGCCGAGGTGGCGAAGTCATCGACTTCGATCGCGGCGGCCGCGACGACTTCGTGGAGCTTCGTCCCGCCCGTTGCGAGGTGGACGTTCACCATCCCGCGAACGGCGACCAGTTGTTCGAGGTCGTGCCGCTCCTGGCCGGCAGCGCCGCGCGCGGTGAACAAGAGGACTTGGAGCGGCGTGACTGGTTCGTCAGAGGAGTCGATCGAAGTATCGGCCGCATCGCGCCGGAGGAAAAAGAGCAGGTCGTCGGGCGCCGCGTGGCCGACCTGCACGACGTCGACGAAACCGCCGTCGAGCAATCGGGCGGCGAGATCCAGCGCCGCCGGATCGTCGGGGGCGGCGACCAGCACGGCGAGGCTCGTGAAAGGATCGGGGAGACCGTCGGCACGCAGGCGCGCGGAGCGGTCGGGAGCGGCCTCACGACCGCGATGGAGCAGAACGCTGCTGCCGCCCGCGAGGCTCTCGGAGTTGGAGCGGACCACGCGGCGCCAATGCAGCGATGTCGTGGCGGCGGCGGGAATCGGGACGGTGTGGCGCTCGCCATGGAAGATCGAAGTGGCACGATCGTCCGCCGGTTCCCGGTTCCAGCTCCAACGCAGCGCGTCGGCGGACGGCTCCGATCGCTTCACGTCCGGTTCGTCGTTCCCCGGATTCGTCGCCTCGTCGACGTGCGATCGCCACGCCGTCCCTCCCGCCGCGCGAACCTCCGGCGTCGTCCCGTTCACGAACTCCCCCGGCTCATCCGACGAGCGCGCCGCCGAAGTTGCCGCCGCCACCAGCAGCGCCGCCGCCATTCCGCCGAGCGCCGCCTTCGAGAACGCGAGTGAACGCGCGAGGCGCCGTTCGGGCGGAGCCGCCTCGTCGGGGAGCGCGAGGCCGAGACGATCGATCGCTTCGAGCGTGTCCTGCGCGAGATCGCCGGCTTTCCAATGCGTCGGCGGGAGCGAGGTGCGACCGCCCGCGCGAACGCCCGACCCCTCGTCAAGATGGTTCGCCGGATCCGCGAGCCGCCGCTCGATCGCCGCGCCGAAGCCCGCGTCCGCGAGCCGTTCGAGTTGCTCGACCGCTTTGTCCGGACGATCGAAGAGGGAGGCGGCGGCCGCGTCGAGCTGCAGTGCTTCGTCGAGCGCGCTGCGGCTCGCGCCGGTCGTGCTGGTCGCGCCCGCCATCACCGCCGCCGTCGCCAGCGCGGCGCGCGCCTTCTCGGCGCGGTTGCGCCAGAAGTCGACGGCGCGGGCGTAGCGGGAGTTGCCGGCCACGCGATCGCCGTGTTGCTCGGCGGTCGGGAACCAGGCGCGCAGATCGTGAGCGACCTCCGGGCGAATGCGCCACCCGACGCCATCGCGCAGGGCGATCGGCTCGTCGAGCAGATCGGCGAGGCGCCACGCTGGCAGCCCAATCCCGAGCTGCTCGTGCAGCGCGAGCGCCGTCGCCTCGGTGAAGCGCTGTCCGCCGAGCGCCAGAGCCGCGGCCCAGAAGCGCAGCTCGCCGAGGAGCTCGCCGGCGCGGGCGGCGGCGCCCACCGCGTCGGCCGTGTC
>CAYRQC010000371.1:0-5400 GCA_964426265.1 uncultured Phycisphaerales bacterium
CTCTCATCGCAAATCGAGATCTCCATGCTTTCGATCCTGTTGCAATCGCCTTCCGGTGGCACGGCCACGTCGGCCGCCGCCGCCAAACTCGGCAATCTCTATGAGCTGATCCTCGCGGGCGGGCCGTTGATGGTCCCGATCGCGCTCTGCTCGATCGTGGCGCTCGGCTACTGGGTCGAGCGGTCGGCCGCGCTCTCCAAGGGGCGGCTCGCGCCGGGGTCGTTCCAGGTGGGGCTCGAGGAGGCGCTCCGGTACGGAGGCAAGGCGGCCTTCGAGTTCTGCCAGACACTGCCCAAGGTGGCGATCGCACGGGTGCTCGGCGCCGGGCTGCGACGCTGGGACGGCTCGCGCGCCGACATCGAACGGGCGGTCGAGGAGGCGGGCAGCCGAGAGGTCGCGACCCTGACGCGGCGATTGCGACCACTGGTGATCATCACGGCGATCGCGCCATTGCTGGGGTTGCTCGGCACCGTCACCGGGATGATCAACTCGTTCCAGGTGATGGCGCTGCAGAAAGGGATCGGCAGGCCGGAGCTGCTGGCGGGTGGGATCGCGCAAGCGCTGGTGACCACCGCGGCGGGCCTCTTCGTCGCGATCCCGGTGCAGGTCATCTACTACTGGCTGAAAGGGAAGGTCGACCGCTTCGCGACCACGACGGAGGTGGTCTTCGATGAGGTGGTCGGTCGCGCGCTCGAGGCGCGTGCCGCGACGGCGAGTGCCGGCGCGAGCCAAGAGGCGGCGTGACATGCGGATCCGCCGGACGGCTGACAACGAGAACGGAGAGGAGATCGGCTTCAACCTGACGCCGATGATCGACTGTGTGTTCTTGCTCAACATCTTCTACATGGTCACGACGACGTTCCTGAACCTCGAGAAGGAGATGGACATCAACCTGCCCGAGGCGAAATCGGGTCGGCCCGAGGTCGTCGACGTGAAGGAGGTCATCATCAACGTGATGGCCGACGGCCGCATGAAGGTCGGCGAGCAGTTCTTCGAGCAGGAGGCGTTGATCGAGCACTTGAAGTCGGTCGCACTCGCCGACCACGACACGCCGGTGACCATTCGTGGCGACCGCGAGACGGTCTTCCAGAACGCCGTCCGCGCCATGGACGCCTGCCGCCGCGCCAACCTGCATCGCATGTCGGTCGGCATCCTCGATGGTGAACGGTGAAGCATTTCGTCAAGAATGTCGTCGTCGTCACCTGCCTGGTCGCGATCGGCGCGGTCGGCACGTGGATCGTGCTGCGGCCGCGGCTGCCGCGGGGCGACGGGTTCACCGATGGTGAGCAGTTGCTCGCGGCCACGCGCACGCGGGATGAGTTGCGGCTCGCGCGCTGGGAGACGCCGCAACGGCTGGCGGCGCTCACCGATGGGAGCAGCGCGAGTGAGCCCTTCGTCGAGCCGGCCACTGGACGGCTCTTCTTCGCGAAGGGCGCGATCGGCAGCGAGGACCTCTGGCTCGCGACGCCGGAAGGCGCCGGCTTCGTCGTGCGGCCGATCGCCGAGCTCAACTCGCCGCGGCGCGAGACGGCACCGACGTTCCACGACGGCTGGCTCTGGTTCGCCTCCGATCGCGCCGGCGGGTTGGGAGGGCTCGACCTCTGGCGCGCACCGCTCGCCGGCGACCGTTTCCTGGCGCCCGAGAACGTGGGCGCGCCGATCAACAGCGCGGCCGACGAGACCGACCCGGCGCTGCGCGGCCCCAGCGGCGAGCTTTGGTTCGCGTCGAATCGCCAGCTCGGGGGCAGCGGTGACTGGAACCTCTTCGTCAGCAAGAGCGACGGCGTCCACTTCGCGCCGCCGCTGTTCGCCGACAAGGTCGACTCACCGTTCGACGAGCGGGCACCCGCCTTCACGCCCGACGGCCGCGTGCTGCTCTTTTCGAGCGATCGCATGGGCGGCGCCGGCGGCTTCGATCTCTGGCGCTCGCTGCTGCGCGACGGCGAGCCCGAACCGCCGCACAACCTCGGCACGCCGAACGGCCCCGGCGACGAGTCGGGTCCGACGCTCACCGACGATGGCTTCACGCTGCTCTACGCGGCGGCGACGGCGGACGCCACCACGCCGGACACGGCGGACAGCGCGGCGCCTCCCCACTTCGAGCTCCTGAAAACCCGCACGCGCGAGCTCTTCGCGGTCGAGGCGCCGCTCTTCACGCTCGCCGATTTCACGATCCTCCTCCTGCTCGCGCTGGTGGCACTGCTCGCGTGGCTGGCGCGCCACTGGGAGGCGCTCGACATCCTCTGGAAGTGCATGGTGGTGTCGCTGCTGCTGCACCTGCTCTTCCTCTGGTACTCGCGCCTCGTCGACGTCGAGTCGCACGAAAGCGGGCTCGGCGCGCCGCAAAACACCTTCGAGGTGGAGTTGCTCGGAGAGGTTCTGGCGGACGTGGCGCGGCTCGAGGATCGGGCACACGGTGACAGCGTCGAGGTTGCCGCGACCGCCTCGACCATGAGTGCGCTGACGCGGGAGAGCGTGCTCCCGGAGATCGAGGAGGCCGCACCGAGCGATGACTCGACGGCGATCGCCCGCAGTGCCGCCGAGTCGGTGGCGGCCGCCCCGACGGCGCACGAGCGGTCGATCACTCGTGCGGTGTCGACGGCGCAGAACGCCGATCCGCTGCACGATCCGAGCGAGAGTTTCGAGCGCCTGTCGGGTAGCGCCGCGCCGGTGACGGTCGCTGCGCAAGTGCTCGGCGACCCCGCCTCGGCGAGTGCCGCGCCGACCCGCTTCACGCCCAATGAGTCCGAGGTCGACGCCGCCGCTCTCGCCCCGCGCGATACCACACCGGCCACCCGCGAACGCGCCGCGAGCACGAGCGCCGCACCACCGACGGCGCGCGCCCGCGACCTCACACCAGTCACGCGCGACCGCCCGGAAAGCGCGAGCCGCCCGGTCGCCACCGCAATGCCGGCGGAGCGCGCCGAGCCGATCGCGGACTCGTCGAACGGAAGTGGATCCGATGGTGCAAGCGGCACGCCCGCCGCCATCGCCCTCGCGCCGGTGGCGATGAACGCGGCCGCCGTGAATGGCACAGCGGCGAATGCACCGGAGGCGACTTCCACCGGGCTCGGCACAACCACACCACTGCATGGCGCCTTCCCATCGAGCCCTGCGCTTCCCGAGTCCACACCCACCCGCGAGCCAGCGCTCGCCAGCCGTGCTGGCAATGACGCAGCAGCCGTCGCCGACACCACCTCCGACTCGCTGCCCTCGACCATCCGCGCCAAGCCCGCGCGCCGTGATTTGCAAGTCGATGCTCACCACGGTGGTCCGGTCGCGCTCGCTCCCATCCGTGATTCGACGGACGGCGCTGCCGACGAGGGCAACGCCGCCAATGCCACCGGGCGCCCCTCCACTGCACCCGCTCCCACGCTCGCTCTCGGCCCACGTTCGACGTCCGACCGCGACACCAGGGGCACCGCCGCGTCGGTGGCTTCGACACCGGCCTCTGCCCTCGCCAAACCCGACGGCATCGGCGACATCGAGCACGATGCCAGCCTGTCGTGGAGCACTCCGGGCGACGGCACGAGCCCCGTCACCGCGCGCGCCGATTCGATGACGGTCGATGCGCCTGCTCGCCGTGCCACCCGCGCCGAGCCAACCACGCCTTCACGCTCTGCGTTACCCACCGTCGCGCTGGCCACGCCCCGCGAATCGAGCGCGCCCACCGCTCGTGGCGCGTCACCCGCAGTCGCCGCGGCTGCGACTTCGCCGGCGGTCCTCGCCCTTGGGCCTTCGATCGGTGTGAGCGACGCCGCGCTGCACTCGGTGGTCCCGGCGCTCGCCGCCGGCCCCCTCCGCGCCACCTTCGTCGCTGCCACTCCCGCCCCCGATCTCACCCCCGCGCCGTCGACTACACCACTCGAGATCCCCGCCGCGCCCGTCGCGCGCGCCAGCGACGTCGCGCCGCCTCCACCGACCGCAGCGCGCCTCTATCAGCGCCGCTTCGGCGAGGCCAAGGCGGTCGCGGTGCGCGAAGGCGGCGGCTCGGAGGCGACCGAACGCGCGGTGCAGGGAGGCCTCCGCTACCTCGCCTCCATCCAGCGCTCGAAAGGCTCCTGGGGCGACGCCAACGAGATCAACCACGACAGCAAGTACCGCGACGTGCGCGTCGGCAAGACGGCGCTCGCCGTGCTCGCCTTCCTCGGCGCCGGCCACACCCACCAATCGGCGAGCGAGTTCTCACCCAACGTGGCGCGCGCGCTCACCTGGCTCCTCGCGCGCCAGGATCCTGAAACCGGCCACTTCGGTGACAGTGAAAGCTACAGCCACGGCATCGCGACCTATGCACTCGCGGAGTGCTATGCGATCACCAAGGACGCCGCCCTGCGGCCCACCATCGAGCGCGCGCTCACCCACCTCTTGTCGATGCAACAGCGCGACACCGACGATCCCCGCAAGGAAGGCGGCTGGACCTATTACTATCCGGAAGGACCGGGCGTCGACGATTTCCCGCGCGCCTCGATCAGTGCGTGGCAGGTGATGGCGCTCGAGTCGGCGAAAGTCGGCGGGATCGAGGTGCCCGACGACGCGCTCGCCGCCGCAAGGGGTTACTTCCTGAACAGCTTCGACCCGAGCTTCGGCGGCTTCCGCTACACGCACAATCCGAGCTGGGGCGGCGGTGGCTACGGCACGCTGCCCGCGTCGACGCCGGCCTCGATGTTCGCGCTGGTGTTGCTCGGTGAGAAAGATCACCCGCGGGTCGCCGCCGCCGAGCAGTTCGTGCTGGAGCGCCTCCCCAATGGCTACCGCTGGCGCGGCCAGGATGCCTTCGTCCGTCAGGGGCAGGCGCACGTCTACTACTGGTACTACTCGACGCTCGCCCTCTTCTGTCGCGGCGGGGCCGCCTGGCGCACCTGGAACGACGCGCTGCAGCGCACCCTCCTCCCGGCACAACAGCGTGACGGCGGCTGGGAGGCGATCGATCTCTATGCCACCGACTATGCACTCGACGATCGCAACGACCGCTCCTACACCACGTCGATGTGTGTGTTGATGCTCGAAGTCTACTACCGCTACTTCACTCCGCTGCTCGGCAAGCTCGAGGAGGAGTGATTCAGAGCGGCAGGCGCGGCGAGCAGCTCACACTTGCAGCTCGGCCCACGCCGCGGGCACCGGGCGCGAAGCCGACACAAGGCAGCGCCGGCACGCACACCAGCCAGCGTCGCGTCGCCGGCTGCCGCAACCGGCCCGCGAGACGCACCGTGAACCAGAGCGTCGTCGCCAACGCCCAGATGCGACGGCTGGACCGACCAACCCCGCTTGCGGGCGGCGCGCCGCGCAGAGCGCGAAGCGGACCGTTCGCGGGCTGGCGATCGAGTTCACCGCGGGAAGTGTACGCGGTTGCCCCACTGGCGCTGGTCCGCTCTCATTCGCCGCCACGATGAACTCCCCGCT